>JBJEZV010000324.1:0-3202 GCA_051887595.1 Comamonas sp. | reverse complement strand
TTCGGCGACCTTTGCCTTGGGGCAGCTATGGCATGTTGGCGCGTGCCAGTATCAGCAGTCCCTCGCTGGGGCTGGCCGTGGCGCGCTGGTGTCGACACCATGGTCTGCTCACGCAAGACATTGGTTTGCACCTGCAAGTGGATGGCCCCATTGCCAGCATCCATTTGCAAGTGCAGCGCGACTTGGGCGCGCTACAAGAGTTTTGTGTGCTGTCCGTGCTGCGCAATTTGCACGGTTTTGCCAGCTGGTTGGTGAATGCGCGCATTGCGCTGCGCGGGGCCAGCTTTCCTTTTGCTGCACCCGCCCACCAAGACGTGTACCACCTGCTGTTTGATGCGCCTGTGCGTTTTGGCGTGGCAGGGGCTACGCTGGAGTTCGATGCCCATTGGTTGCAATTGCCCGTGCTGCGGGATGAGGCGGCGCTCAGCGCCATGCTGCAACGTGCCCTGCCCATTCAGGTGCGCCCCTACCAGCCCAGTCAGCCGCTGGTGCAGCGCGTGCGCCAAGCTTTGGCTGCCCACCCGCAATGCGGCCACACGGCGGCAAGCTTGGCGGCTGAATTGCACATGGCCCCGCGCAGCCTGCACCGCCAGTTGCAGCAGCAGGGCACAAGCCTTCAACAACTCAAAGACGATGTGCGCCGTCACCGTGCCTTGCACCTGCTGCAGCGCACGGATATGCCCATCAAACGCGTGGCGCTGGCCTGCGGTTTCGGCAACGAGAAAAGCTTTATCCGCGTCTTTGGCCAGTGGTTGGGGCAGTCGCCCGGCCACTATCGCCAGCAACACCGCATGCACCTGCAGCAGCACTGAAAATGCATTTATGCCACACTGCGGCCTCTTCAAAAGAGTAGCTTTAAACGCTTGATCCATAAGGGATAAAAGCAAAATCATTCTCAATTAAAAAGGTCCTTATGGCGCAGCAATCCCCGTCCACCCATTCGCATTGGCTCACGCCCAGTAGCTTGCTGCGCGTGTCAGTGGTGGTGGCGCTGATCACCATTGCGCTGAAGATGTCCGCTTGGTATGTCACCGGCTCGGTGGGTTTGCTCTCGGATGCGCTGGAGTCGTTTGTGAACTTGGCAGGCGCCATGTTTGCATTGGCCATGGTGACCATCGCCAAGCGCCCCGCAGATGACGACCACCCTTACGGCCACAGCAAGGCCGAGTACTTTTCGGCAGGCTTTGAAGGCCTGCTGGTGGTGGGCGCGAGCGTGGCCATCATTTGGGCCAGCGTTAACCGCTGGATGCACCCGCATCCTCTGGAGCAGGTGGACTGGGGCATTGCGCTATCGCTGATTAGCACTGTGCTCAACGGCGCATTGGCGTGGGTGATGTTTCGCAGCGCCCGCGAGCACCGCTCTATGGCTTTGGAGGGGGACGCCAAGCACCTGATGACGGACGTGTACACCTCGGTGGGGGTGGTCGTTGGTTTGCTGCTGGCAGGTGCTACAGGCTGGGTGTGGCTAGATCCCTTGGTGGGCTTGCTGGTGGGTTTGAATATTCTCTGGCACGGCGGCGAGCTGGTGTGGCGTGCATCCCAAGGCTTGATGGATGTAGCCATGGAGCCTGAGCAATTGCAAACGGTAGAAGCCGTTTTGGCCCAGCAAGTGCAAGAGGCACAAGCCGAGACCCAATCGCTGATTGAGTTTGACAGCCTCACCACCCGCCAAGCCGGTGAGCGCAGCTTTGTCGATGTGCACCTGCATGTGCCGGGTGACTGGAGCCTGTTTCAAGCTGCCCGCTGGCGCACCCGCACAGAAGCGGCGCTGATGGCTGCCGTGCCCGGCCTGCATGCCCGTATTGAGCTGCTGCCCGAAGGTGTAGACACGGTGTTTGAGCGCAGCCTCTCCAGTGCGGCAGCCGACAAGGATTGACCCGCGCCTTCACTCGATCTGGCTTGCCCCGAGATAATTGCGAGCTATGACTAACACCACCAGCGCACACGGCGCAGCCGCTTCCACGGCGTTTTCTTCGCTCTCTTTGCATCCCTCGACCTTGCAAAACTTGAATGCCTTGGGATATGAGCAGATGACGGCTATCCAAGCTGCCAGCTTGCCCTTAACGCTGGCAGGTCGTGATTTGATTGCGCAAGCCAGCACCGGCAGCGGTAAGACTGCAGCCTTTGGTTTGCCTTTGCTCGAGCGCTTAAACCAGCGCTGGTTCGCAGTGCAAGGCTTGGTGTTGTGCCCGACGCGTGAGTTGGCGGACCAAGTGGCCACTGAAATCCGCCGCTTGGCGCGAGCGCAAGAAAATATCAAGGTAGTGACGGTGTATGGCGGGGTGCCCTCGCGCAACCAGATTGCGAGCCTGGAAAACGGCGCCCACATTGTCGTCGGCACGCCCGGCCGCGTCATGGACCTGATCGACCGCGGCGCTTTAGACATTGCCAATGTGCAAACCTTGGTGCTGGACGAAGCCGATCGCATGCTGGACATGGGCTTTTATGCCGACATTACCACCGTGGTTGAGCAATGCCCCGAGCAGCGCCAGACCCTGCTGTTCTCGGCCACCTACCCCGACGACATCGCCGCGTTGGCCCAGCGTTTTATGCGCGATCCAGAAACCATCAAGGTCGCCGCCCAGCACAGCACGGCCAAGATTGCACAGCGCTGGTACGAAGTGCCCGCCAAGCACAAGGTGGACGTGGTCGCTCAAATGCTGGCGCACTTCCGCCCTGAATCGACGATTGCGTTTTGCAACACCAAGCAGCAATGCCGCGATGTCGTCACACAACTGCAAGCCCAAGGCATCAGCGCCTTGGCCCTGTACGGCGAACTCGAACAACGCGAGCGCGACGAAGTGCTGGTGCAGTTTGCCAACCGCAGCTGCTCCGTGCTGGTCGCCACCGATGTGGCCGCGCGCGGCCTCGATATTGCCAACCTCGCCTGCGTGATCAATGTGGACGTCACGCCTGATTCGGAAGTGCACATCCACCGCATTGGCCGCACGGGCCGAGGCGACGCCGAAGGCTTGGCGCTGAATTTGGTAGCCATGGACGAAATGCCGTATGTGGCCAAGATTGAGCAGCTGCAAGAGCGCCCCTCGGAATGGTTTGAGGTGTCGGAACTGACGCCCGCCGCAGGTGGCGCTTTGCTGCCCCCGATGATGACGATTCAGATCATTGGCGGCCGCAAGGAAAAGATCCGCGCCGGTGACGTGCTGGGTGCCATGTGCGCGGACTTTGGCTATGCCAAGGACCA
>JBJEZV010000323.1:0-27377 GCA_051887595.1 Comamonas sp. | reverse complement strand
GTCAAGAAGGCTTGGGCGCCGAGGTCAATCGCCTTTTGGCTCAAGGGTCCGGCGCTGTGCGCTGTCAACATCACCACTGGCAACTGCTTGAAGCGGCTGTCAGCGCGCACGCGGCGCAGCAGTTCCAGGCCGTCCAGATCGGGCATTTCAATGTCGGCGATCAGCAGTGCAGGGGCGGGGTGGTTTTCCAAATAATTCCAAGCTTGCACACCATCAATGGCCGTTTCGACACGGTAGCCCTGGCTTTGCAGCAAATGCTGCGCCAAGCGTCGTACGCTCAGTGAATCGTCTGCCACCAAAATCAGCGGGCGCTCCGGCACTGGCTGATCGGCAGCATCCAGAGCATCAGCGTCGTGCTGCTGGTGCAGACGTGCTTCGTAGCTAGGGAGTACGGCCGCTGGGTCATAGACCTGCAGAATTTGCCCTGTGGGCTGGGCAGCCGTGCCCAGCAAGCCGGGCAGCGGGAATTCCATGTCGGTGGGCGCTTGCAAAGTGACTTCTTGCGTGCCAATGATTTCATCCACCAGCAGGCCCCAGCGTGCGGTTTCGCTGCGCAGCACCAGCATGCGGCGCAGGCCATCCAGGCTGCGCTCCAGACTGCGGGCAGATTGTTGCCACACGGCCCCGGCCCAATACACTGGCAGTGGTCCTGACGCATCGTCTTGCAGCACACCTTGCTGCAATGCATGTTCTGCCACTTCTTCAGGCAGCTGACGCACGCTTTCCACACTGGCTGCAGGCAGCGCCACATGCCAGCTGCCAGCGCGCAGGGCCAATACTTGCTCCACCTTGGGCGGTGCGGGCAGCATGATGTCAAAACGGCAGCCTTGGCCGGGTTTGCTGGTGATGTGCAGTCGGCCATGCAGCTGGCGGATGGTGTCATCCACCACGTCCATGCCAATGCCGCGGCCCGCCAGTTCGGTCACTTCGGGGGCTGTGCTCAAACCTGGCTGCAAGATGAGCTTGGCGGCTTTGGCGTTGTCTATTTCGGCATCGGCATCCATCAGGCCCAGCGCCACGGCTTTGCGGCGAATGGCGGGCAGATTCAGCCCTGCGCCATCGTCATACAAGCTCAAAATTTGCTGGCGTCCTTGGTTGCGCAGGGCAATCAAGATGCGCCCTGTGGCAGGCTTCTTAGCCGCTTCACGGCCCACCATGCTTTCAATACCGTGGGCCAAACAGTTGCGCAGTAAATGTTCCAGCGCCGGGGTGATGGTCTCCAGCACCTCGTTTTCCATCAAAGTCTCTGCGCCTTGCCATCGCAGCTCTACAGGCTTGAAGGTGTCGCGCGAGGCCAGCTCGACGCAGCTGTTGAGCCGGTCTTGCACTGAGCTTAAAGGCACCAGCCGTGCATAAAGCAGGGTCTGTTGCAAGGCCCGCAAATGACCTGCCTGCGTTTGCAGCGCGCTGTGGGCATCGGCGGTGCTGTAGAGCAGCTGCTGGTGGGCCATGCCCAAATCGTCGGTGCAGTCCTGCAGGTTGTGGATCAGCGCATGCAAGTCTTCGTGCCATTCATAGCCGCCTTCCATGTCACTGTGCAGCATCAGGCTGTCAGCCCACGCCACGCATTCTTTGAGCTGGGTGCGCAGTTGCAGCAAGTTGTCGGCCATGGCCTGCAAAGTGATTTGGTTGCTGCCAACAGCTTGTTGCGCGGCATCTTGCGTGGCCCACAAAGCTTTGCTGTGCCGGGCCACGGTATCCAATGGTTTGTGCTGCAGCCGCAGTTGATGCCGTTCGGGATAACGGTCGGCCATTTCCTGCTGCAAAGCGACAAAGGCAATGCGCAATGCTTCCAAGGGCTGTTGCAAGCTCGCAGGCCCTAAAGGGCCGGGTTTGCAGGGCACTTCCAGCGCCATACTTTCCAGCGCATGCACTTGGCTGGCCCAGGCCATGATGCCCGCCATTCGCGCACTACCTTTGAGGGTGTGCAAACAGCGCATCACCATCTGCCGCGCCTGGGCATCTTCGGGGGCCTGCATCCATTGCTTGAGCGCAGCGTGCAAGCGTGGCCAGGCGGTGAGCATTTCTTCCTCAAAGACGGAGAAATGCATGACATCCATGGCAGCAAGCGTGTGGACAGGCGTGCTGTTCCGTGTAGAAGCAGTACTTTGAGGCTGCGGCGGCGCAGGGGTGGTGGCTGGCGCTGAGGAAAGTGCCGATGTGTCTGCGGTCGGTGCAGTAGCCTCAGGATTTTCTGTTGCAGCCGTCTGTTGCTGCGTATCCAGCGCAGGCTCTGCATCGTGCCCCAGAAAACTGGCCATGGCGTGCTGTTCTGCCGCTGGTGTGGATGCAGGCAGCGCATGGAATAAATCGCCCGTGGAGGTATCTGCAGGAGCGTTTGTATTGTCCTCACTATGGGGCGCAGTGAGGTCGTCCATTGCGCCAGTGTGGGTGTCTTGCGTAGGGTTGGGCTCTGCGGGCAACTGCGCCAGCAAGGCTTGCAATGCATCGACCACTTGAGGGTGGGCGCGTCGCAAAAAACCTGCGGCAAATTGGTGCAGCAAACGCTGGATTTCATCGCTGGCCACACGGCAAGTTTGGCGCTGGCTCAAAGTGCTGTGTGGTTGCAGGCGCTGCAGGCAGCGCTGTAGCAAGTGCGACAAGCTGGCAATTTCTGTGCAGCCTGCGGTCCATGAGGTGCGCGCCAGTTGGTCGACGGTGGACAAGATATGGGATGGCCAGGCTGCGTCAGGGTGCGCCGTCCATGCACAGACATCATCGTCCAATGCCTGGGTCAGACTTTCTGCTGTTTGAAGAAATTGTGCATCTGGCTCCACCTGCGCTGAAGCGGCCAAGCCTTGGACCAGTGGTTTAACAGGCTGGATCTCTGGAACATTGGCCAAAGCCGCAGGGGCCAGTACAGGTGCGGCCAGCGCTGTAGCGGGCACTGTGGAGGCAGCCTCGCTCGACAGCGGTGGCTGTGCGGCTTCTCCCTGCAAAGCTTGCAAAGGCGCTGGCAGCTGCAGCTGTTGTCGCTGGGCATGGCGGATGGCTTGGCTGCAGAAATAGCGCAAGTCACGCAACAGCTCAGGCATGTGGGACGGTGTGCCCTTGGCCAGCGCTGCATAGGCGCTCAACAGCCGTGCGCCCATGCGCTTGGCATAGATATCCAAGTCAATCCATCCTTGTTGCAAACCGGCAAGCCAGCCACGAGCCAAAGGCCAAGCGGGGTCGGCAGGCGCAAATGCGGCGAGGCCCTCTAAGCATGCTTGGAAGTCTGCAGCACAGTGTTGCAGCTCCCCACGCATCAAACTGAGCATGTGCTGGTCCAGGGCCGCGCGCAATTCAGCACTGGGAGGAATGGGCTCGGCTTGGCTGGGTTGGGCAGGAAGCTGCAGGTTTTGTAATGTTTGGCTATCGCACAGATCTGCGGGGTGGGCCACATCCTTGCCTGAGAGTTTGACTAATGCTCGATAGCTGGGAAACAGGCTTTGTGGATCAGCGTCTGTGTCGACCAGCAGTTGCTGAGCGTAAGCGGCAGCGTCGCGCGCTGCCCATTGCAGCAGCTCACCTGTTTTAGGATCAGTCGGCACGCCGAATTCAGGCCACGCCTGGAGATGCTGCTCCATGGTTTGCAGCAGCTTGTCCAAACCCTGCAGATCCACGACCTCTATGGCTTGGCGCAACTGTCGAAGCAGTTGTTGAACGTTCAGCCTCTGCGCAGGGGAAGCGGGTGGTAGTTGGGCGGCCAGCTCTTGCAACAAAGCAACCAGCGATGGAAGCAACAAGGCGCGTGGATCCAAAAGAGGGGCATCGGCATGAAGCTGCGCAGACTCAGTCATGGATTGGGGCAAGCAAATAGAGGTTCAAAGGCAGGATGCTAGGCGGCAAATGACGGCGGAAGCTCTCATTCAATGAATTGGCCATTCACTTTGCGCCGTTCACGCACGCCTTTGCGCACGAACAGCAGTATGTGGCCCAAATCTGCGAAAGGCGCTTCCATCGATGTACTTACATGGCTGTGTAAATGTTGGCCCAGTTGCGCTTGTAATGCATGGACCTTGGGTAGATCGAGCCGAGCAGCTCTGGCGCTGTCTTCCAGTAGCGCGCTCAGGAAATCCGCGAGCTCGTGCTCCAGTGCCTGCAACGAGGTGGGAGCCCCACCAAATTCAAACTGCTCTGAATCTTTATAGGCGATGCCGTAGGTGTAGCAGCCAATGTAGTCTCTGAATGTCTCGCCAATATTCGGACCTTTGGTGATCTTGCGCAGTAGATCGCTTATCCACATGAAACTGAACTTTCTCTGGGGGGGAGGCAAGGTGGCGCATCTCAGCGCGCCATCGTTGAGGGTTGTCTTGGAAATGTAGCCCATGGCGCACGAGATGCTGGCGAATCTTTATCTTGTGGTGCGGCGTGCTGGTGTGCATTAGCCGATGGATCAGCCTAACCCAGCCAGGTCACAAGTGCTGTGCTTTTTCGCCAGATCAGACGGCCGTGCAGCGCTTGGAGTGCGGTAATCTTGCAGGCTGCTTGGCACAGCAGCCTGCATGTACTGTGTTGCTGTTGGCGCTTGTATAGGTTTTCTTAGGAGTAATGGTATGCACAAGCTGGCTTGGAATGACGTGGCTTTGGGACGCAGTGACTTACGCGTCAGCCCTGTGTGTTTGGGCACCATGACATTCGGAGAGCAGGTGTCTGAAACGGACGCCTTTGCCATCATGGACCGTGCGGTGGAGCGTGGCATTAATTTTCTGGATACGGCCGAGATGTACGCCGTGCCAGCGCGGGAAGCTACTTTTGGAGCCACAGAGCGCATCATTGGACAATGGATGGCAGCGCGCCCCGGCATGCGAGCGCGTGTGGTGCTGGCCAGCAAAGTGGCAGGCCCATCGAGGGGTATGCCGTGGATTCGAGAAGGCAAAGGGCTGACGCCCCAGGACATCATCACTTCATGTGAAAACAGCCTGCAGCGCTTGCAAACAGATGTCATTGATCTCTACCAAATCCACTGGCCTGAGCGTCATGTACCGGCATTTGGCGGGCTGTATTACCAACCCGAGAAGGAATACAGCCAGACCCAGATGCTGGACCAATTAGAAGCCTTGGGACGGTTGGTGGAGCAGGGCAAGATTCGCTACATTGGCCTTTCCAATGAGACACCCTATGGTGTGCACGAGTTTGTGCATTTGGCGCAACTGCATGGCTTGCCACGTGTTGCCACCGTGCAGAACCCCTATTGCTTGATCAATCGCAGTTGGGAAAACGCCATGGATGAAAGCTGCTACCGTTTGGATGTCGGTTTGCTGGCGTATTCACCTTTAGGTGTGGGCTTGCTGACGGGTAAATATGATGTATCGGGCGTCGATGGTCCCCATGCACCGCAAGGCACACGCCTGAGCTACGCCTCGGTCCGCAAGCAACGCTGGGGCCGAGCAGAGGCGTTGGAGGCTGCCAAGCTATACAACCAACTGGCTCGCGATCATGGGCTGACGCCTGTACAAATGGCGCTGGCCTTTTGCTATCGCAACTGGCGTGTGGCTAGCACCATCATTGGCGTTACGAGCTTGGAGCATCTCAATGAGAACTTGGACGCATGGAATGTGGAGCTTGCGCCCGAGCTTTGGGAGGCCTTTGACGCGCTGCGTTGGAAAATGCGTGACCCAGGGCAATAAAGGCGCAGCTCTCATGAGCTGATACTGATTGCAGCGGGTGCGAACAAGCTTTCTTACGATATTGGACCGATGGCCAAAAAAGATAAACAACATGTCAGTGAGACACCAGCAACCCAAATGCTCAAAGCCCAGGGTGTGGTGTTCACGGAGCATCCGTATGAGTATGTCGAGCACGGTGGCACGGCAGAGTCTGCCAAACAGTTAGGGCTGGATGAGCATGCGGTGATCAAAACGCTGGTGTTTCAGGATCAGGATGCCAAACCATTGATTGTTCTCATGCATGGGGATTGCACAGTCTCAACCAAAAATCTGGCACGCCAGATTGGCGCTAAAAGTGTTGAGCCGTGCAAGCCAGACGTCGCGCAGCGTCACAGTGGCTATATGGTGGGAGGAACTTCACCGTTTGGGTTGCGCAAGTTCATGCCCATCTATATCGAGGCAACGATCTTGGAGCTGCCACGCATTGCCATCAATGGCGGTCGTCGCGGGTTTTTGGTTCAGATTGCGCCAAGGGTTTGCGTGGAGTTGCTAGGGGCTCAACCCGTGCAGTGCGCGCTGGCACAATAGACGCCATGTGCAGCCAAGGCAAGGGTGCTTGCTGCAGTCTTACAGACGCCTGCCATTGCAGGCAAGGATCTCATCTTGAACGTGTTTCTTCCAATTTTGGCTGCCATTGCTGCCTACCTCATCGGTTCGCTGTCTTTTGCCGTGATCGTCAGTTCCGTCATGGGGCTCAATGACCCGCGTACCTACGGCAGCGGCAATCCTGGTGCGACCAACGTGCTGCGATCGGGCAGCAAAGCTGCAGCAGCATTGACGCTCCTGCTGGATGCGGTCAAAGGGCTGATTCCTGTGCTGATCGTCAAGATCTGGGGGCCTGAATTTGGTTTGCACGAAGGCACCTTGGCCTTGGTCGCAATTGCTGCTTTCCTGGGGCACTTGTTCCCTGTCTTTTTTAAGTTCAAGGGCGGCAAAGGGGTGGCAACGGCCTTGGGCGTCCTGCTCGGTATCAGCGGATGGTTGGGACTGCTCGTGTTGCTGACGTGGCTCTTGGTGGCATTTACCACGCGTTATTCTTCTTTGTCAGCACTGATTGCTGCTGTCATGGCACCCGTTTTCTTTGTGCTGCTTGGCGGAAGCCTATGGGTGTATGAAAAGCCAATCTTGCTGGCAGTGATCGCCATGAGTGGTCTATTACTATGGCGCCATGCTGAAAATATTCAGCGTCTGATCAAAGGGCAAGAAAGCAAGATTGGCTCGAAGAAAGCCAAGCCATCCTCTAAAGCGCAGAAGTGAGGCTTATCTCACCACTCCATCAAGCCGTGCATTGCACGGCTTTTTTTATGTGCGCTGAGCTTGCGGCCTCGGTGTGAAATTGATGCACAAGGGAAATCCGGGTTACACCTAGGCGGATAGAAGGCATCGTCCTTTTAAGATCTTTGATCAAAGATCATTGATAACCGTTGGGAAGCTTCCGTTGCACATGCACATTGCCGAAAACATCTTCAACCATGAAATACAGCCCATTTCGGCCGTGGAGCTGTTGCGTCCCGCGATCCCAACCAGCGTAAATTCGGCGGTATATCGGGGGCTGTGTCTGCGATTGATGCATGGTGTCTATCAGGCGGGGCAAGTGCTGGGTATTCAGGAGTTGGCGGACGAACTGCAAACCAGCACCATGCCAGTGCGTGAAGCGCTACGGAGTTTAGTGGCGCAAAAAGCGTTGGAGCCTATGCGCAGTCGCTCGGTACGTGTTCCGCTGATCACTCCTGAGCGCCTTAACGACCTTAAAAACGTCCGCGTGCTGATGGAAGGGCAGGCACTGGTATGGGCCATGCCACATTTGCAAGGTGAAAAGATTGATGCGCTGGCGCATCTGGCCACCGAGATCCAGCGCAGCCGTACAGACCTGACATCCAGTCTGGAACTCAATCGGCAATTTCATTTTTTGATTTACAGCGCTGCGCAGTCACCGGTGTCGCTGGGTGTGATTGAAAGCCTGTGGCTGCAGTCAGGGCCTTATTTGCGCAAGGCGCGAGAACTGTGTGGATTAGGGCGAGAACAGGTCGATGAGCACCACTACGCCTTGGTTGATGCTCTAAAAATTCAGGATGCACCAGCCGCCAAGCGCGCGCTGGAGCGAGATGTGGCGTGGGCTTTCGAAGCCATTAGCAACGCGCAAGATTCAACGATGTCTGCCACTGGTGCTTCTTAAGCATCTCGTACAGGTACAGACAACGCAACTACAACAAAGAAAGGGAGACTGCATGCTGCACAAACACCGTTCCAAAATGGTGACCGAAGGAGTCACACGGACACCACACCGCGCTTTTTTACGCGCCACAGGGATGGACGACGACGCTTTGCAAAAATCTTTTGTGGGCATTGTCAGCACTGCAGGTGAAAACACACCGTGCTCCATGTCGCTGGGTCCGCAGGCCGATAACGCACGTTTAGGAGTGGCTGAAGGTGGTGGCGTGCCCATCATGTTCTCCACCATTTCCGTCTCAGATGGCACGTCCATGAATCACATGGGTATGCGCATGAGTCTGATCTCGCGTGAAACCATTGCCGACAGTGTAGAGTTGGTAGTGCGTGGTCATGCCTACGATGCATTGGTTGGCTTTGCGGGATGCGACAAAACATTGCCCGGGATCATGATGGGCATGGTGCGTACCAATGTGCCTTCGGTCTTTGTGTACGGTGGAGCTATGCTGCCTGGTCACGACAAAACAGGTGGTGAACGCACGATTTTGACGGCGATCGAAGCAGTGGGGCGTTACCAGTCAGGGCAGATCAGTCGCCAAGAACTGCGCGACATTGAATGCAGTACTTCACCCACTGCGGGAGCATGTCCAGGTCAATTTACCGCCAACACCATGGCAATGGTTGGGGAGGCGCTGGGCCTTTCGCCATTGGGTTCATCCATGATGCCTGCGGTCTATAGCCAGCGTATTGCGCTGGCACGCAAAGCAGGTCTGCAGGTGATGAAGAACCTTCAAAGTTGCGGTCCATTGCCTCGCGATCTCGTCACCCGCAAGAGCTTGGAAAACGCCTGTGCGATTGTGGCTGCCACAGGCGGCTCCACCAACGCTGCCTTGCACATTCCAGCCATTGCCAATGAAGCGGGGATTAAATTCACCTTGGCTGATGTGGGCACAGTCTTTGAGCGCACCCCCTTGGTGGCAAACCTACAGCCAGGCGGCGCGTATTTGGCCAAAGACTTGCACCGTGTGGGCGGAGCGCCTGTGGTGTTCAAGTCTTTGCTGGCAGGCGGCTTCTTGCATGGTGATTGCCTGACTCTAGATGGACGCACACTGGAGCAAGCCTTGCTGGACTTCCCTGAGCCGGATGGTCAAGTGGTGCTTTCATGCGAGCAAGCATTGCATCCCACTGGTGGCGTCGTAGTGTTGCAAGGCAACTTGTGCCCCGATGGTGCACTGCTGAAGATTGCAGGCCTGAAAAAGCTGCAATTCACAGGTAAAGCCCGTGTGTTCGAAAACGAAGAAGCTTGCATGCGTGCCGTATCTAGCATGGACTATGCAGAAGGCGATGTGCTGATCATCCGCAACGAAGGGCCTAAAGGCGGTCCTGGTATGCGTGAAATGCTCAGTGTCACGGCCGCTATTTATGGACAAGGCAGAGGTGAGTCCGTTGCCTTGTTGACTGATGGGCGCTTCTCAGGCGCTACGCGTGGCATGTGCATTGGTTATGTCAGTCCTGAAGCCGCTGCTGGAGGCTTGATCGGTTTGGTCCAAGATGGTGACTGCATTGAAATTGATGCGGCTGCGCGCAGATTGGAGTTGATGGTGGATGCGGACGAAATCGAACAGCGTCGTGCACGCTATGTCCCCCCTGTATCGCGACCCATGGCAGGTGTGATGGAGAAGTATGCCAAGCTCGTTGGGCCTGCTAGCGCTGGAGCAGTCACCCATTGTGGTGGGCTGCAATGGGATTACGAGACACCGGAGCAAGAAGCATGAAGCTGGCGTTTTGTGGACTTGGTCTGATGGGAGGGCCCATGGCGCGGCGTCTGCTGGAGGCAGGCCACAGCGTCAGGGTCTGGAACCGTAGTCCTGATAAGGCCAAATCACTGCAGACTTATGGTGCAGTAGCTTGTGCTACTCCGGCTGAGGCTGCTGAGGGCGTGGATGCCGTGATCTTGTGCCTGCTCAACGCTGCTGTGGTGCGTGAAGTGGTGTTTGGTGCGCAAGGGGTGGCATCTAAGAAGGGCTGGGGTGCTTTGATCGATCACTCCAGCATTGCCCCTGAGTTGACGCAAGCGTATGCCAAAGAACTGCAAGAGATACATGGCGCACCGTGGATCGATGCCCCTGTTTCTGGGGGCGTTGCAGGAGCAAGCAATGGCAGCTTGGCCATCATGGCTGGCGGCCAGGCCCATACGCTTGAATCAATCAAACCTGCTTTAGCAGCCTATGCGGCACGTGTGACTCACCTAGGGCCTGTAGGAGCGGGACAGACTGCCAAACTCTGCAATCAAATTATTGTGGCAGCCACAGTCGCAGCGGTTGCTGAAGCCATGAGCTTGGCACAGGCTGCAGGCATAGAGGCTCAACGTCTGCCTGAAGCTTTTAGTGGAGGCTGGGCCGACTCCAAGCCTATGCAAGTGTTTGCGCCTCGCATGCTGCAACCACCGCCTGATGTCTTGGGATCGATTGAGACCATGCTCAAAGATATCGACGGCGCATTACAGCAAGCCAAATCTGTAGATGTTGCTACACCAGTGGCAGCAACAGTGCAGCAGGCGCTTCGACAAGTGACATCAATGGGCTATGGCTCAGAAGATTTATCGAGTGTCGTGCTTGTGAGTAATCCTGTGCAGGCCCTCTCCGGTGTGCGGCGTGCAGGAGGCCGAGCATGAGCATAGCGCTGGCGGCTAATCTGAGCTTGTTGTTCTCATTGGAAGAGTCTTGGGAGCTGCGCTGCCAAAGAGCAGCGCACGCAGGCTTTAAGCAGGTCGAGATTCTTTTCCCTTATGAGCTACCTATAGATAGCTATGCGCAGGCGCTAAAAGCCGCGCATTTGCAATGTGCATTGATTAATACGCCTGCATCTGGTCACAAAGGGCTGGCTGCTGTGCTGGAGCGCGAAAAGGAATTTCAGTCGCAGTTTAGACAGGCGCTAGATGCAGCGCAGGCATTGGGGTGCCGAATGATTCACGTTATGGCCGGCTGCGACCAGGATGGTGTGCTGAGTCAGGATGTCTTCTTGCGCAATATCGAGTTTGCTTTGCGCTTGGCTGAAGCCAACGAGGTGGTGCTAAACCTTGAGGCGCTGAATCAGCAGGATGTGCCTGGTTACTTCTATTCGCATCCAGAGCAAGCTGCCTATTTCGTGCAGCAGTTTCATTCGCCTTTTCTACGCTTGCAGTTCGATTTTTATCACTGTCTCAAACAAGGGCTGAGCTTAGAAAACTCTATTCAACAAACCCTGCCGTTTATTGGTCATGTGCAGTGGGCGGGAGTTAATGGGCGTGCTGAGCCTCTCAATGAACAAGTCCAGTATATGGCCGCAGTTGAGCAACTGCTCGCTGGCGGTTACGCGGGATTGATCGGCTGTGAATACAAGCCTCTGAGCAATTTAGAGGCGGGTCTGGGCTGGTTAGATGTTTGGCTCGACAAGAAACTTTTGAATTTTTAAAAACTATGAGAATTTTGGTCACAGGGGCAGCAGGATTCCTAGGGAGGATGCTGGTTGAACGATTGATGAAGTTGGGATCTTCATCCAGCGTTGTACACCTAGATCTAGTTGATTTGGATCTGTCATCTTTTTCAGACGAGGCATATGCACAGGTTGGCAAGATCAAGCTGCCTTTAGAAGCTCAGGAGTTGGCGCAGCTTTTGCAAGGCTCACCATACGACGTGGTGTTTCACCTTGCAGGTGTGACCAGCCAGAACGCGCAGCAAAATTTTGAAATGGGCCTGACAGCCAATGTCTTGGGAAGCATCAATTTGCTGGAAATTTTGCGTCGCCATGGCAATCAACCTAAGTTGGTTTTCACCAGCTCAATCGGTGTGTATGGGGTGCCACTGCCTTCAAAAATCGATGATGCAACGCCTATTGCTCCCACACTCAGTTACGGCAGCCAAAAAAGGGCCATAGAAGTTTTGCTGGCAGATTATGCGCGGCGCCAGTTTGTAGATGCACGCACGGTGCGCTTGCCTGGAGTCATCGCGCGCCCGGCCAATTCAATCAAGGCGTTTTCCACCTTTAGCAGTGACATATTGCACACATTGGCTGCTGGCCAGCGCTACACGTGCCCAGTTTCTGCGCAAGCAACCAATTGGCTGATTTCTGTGCAGTGCTGTCTAGATCAACTGCTGCATGCTGCGCGCACGGACTCTGCGCAGTGGCCTGAATCAAGAGTGGTGAATTTGCCTGCACAAAGGGTGACAACAGCCCAATTGGTCGCCGGGTTAGAGCAGGTATTAAACAAGCCCTTAGCTCATCTCGTGGAATGGGCTCCCATCGCAGAGATAGAGGCGCAGTTCGGTTCTTGGCCTCCGCTAGAAACAGTCTATGCGGAGCAATTAGGTTTGCAGCACGATGGTTCACCAGAAAACCTGGTGAAAAACGCACTGCAGCTTTAAGTGTTGGTTCAATTAGTTCATAACGTAGGAGACGCAATGCTAAAAAAATGGAAAAAACTTTCTGCTGGAATGCTGCTGGTTAGTGGTTTGTTGGGGCTAGGTAGCGCCCAAGCGCAGACTACAGAGCTGACCGTGTCGTCATGGCTGCCACCCACGCACTCGTTGGTTGCCGGCTTTATTGTTCCTTGGATGGAACAAATTGAGAAAGAAACTGAAGGCCGTGTGAAGCCTCGTCTCTTGCCCAAGCCAGTGACCAATGCGCCTGGTCACTATGATGCTGTCCGCAATGGCTTGGTCGATATCTCTTTTATCTCTCATGCTTATTACCCCGGACGTTTTGAGCTGACCAAGCTAGGGATTCTTCCTCTGAATGGCAATCACGGCGAAGCACGCTCAGTGGCAGCATGGCGCATTTACGACAAATACATGAAAGATGCCGGTGAGCATCGTGGCGTACGTCTGCTGGGCATTTACGGTCATGGTCCCGGCATGGTGATGACGGCCAAAAAGCCTGTGCGCTCGATCGAAGACTTCAATGGATTGAAGATTCGTATTGGCGGAGGCATGGCAGCTGACGTCGCAAAAGCCTTGGGTGTGAACTCTGTAGTGAAGCCTGCGCCAGAATCCTATGAGCTGATGAGCACTGGTGTGGTCGATGGTGTGTTTTTGCCTGCCGAATCCATCACTGCGTTCAAACTTGATGAAGTCCTGAAATACATCACGCGCCTTCCCGGTGGCTTGTACGGTGACTCTCACGGTTTGATCATGAATGAGCGTGCCTTCCAAAAGCTTTCGGCCCAAGACAAAGCCATCTTTGAAAAGCTGACGGGCGAACATGTGGCTCGCATGGCTGGAATGGCATGGGGTGGTTCTGACTACAAAGCCTTGGAAGTTGCTGCGAGCAAGAACATTGAAATCATTGAAGCTGATGAAAAACTGGTTGCTGGTGTACGTGAAAAGACGGCCCAGTTTGAACAAGCGTGGTTGGCCGCAGCCAAACGCAACAACATCGATGGTCCTAAGGTCCTGAAGGAATACAAAGATCTGATTCAGGTCTTGGATGCGGAAATCGATCAAAAAATGAAAAAGTAAGGGTGTCTTGCCCAAGCAATGGCTAATGACTACTGCTTGGGCTTTGAGTCGCTAATACCACGCTAGATTCTTGTGGCTTTACCTGGCCGTAGATATGGACTGTCTGCATGGCCGGGGCAGCTTTCTAACCCAATGGGATCCTGTGGCGGTGCTAGCTGCTCTTCATGCTATGAGTGCCATGCCGCGTGGTATGGCACTCATCTTGGGACAGATCAGGGAGGCACAAATTGAGACAAATACTCGAAAAGATCAGCTGGTGCATCAAGCGGGTTTCGGAAATCATGCTCTTTGCAATGATGGCCTTGACCATGGTGGATGTCGCCGGGCGCTATATCTTTAATTATCCCGTGCAAGGTTCGGTTGAATTGACCGAACTCTTGATGGTGGCAGTTATCTTTTGCGGCATTGCGCTTTCGACGCTTGAGCGCGGTCATGTCACAGTCGATTTGGTGGCCATGGCGCTGAAAGGCCGTTTGCGTTGGATCCAGCAAAAACTCGGTGATCTGGTTTCTTTTTTGATTGTGGGTGTTCTTGCTTTTGTTTGCTGGGGCAAGGCTGCAGAAGTCAGTGATTATGGTGATCGCACCGCTGTATTGTTGATCCCAATTGCACCTGCGGCTTATTTCATGGCGTGCATGCTGACTCTGACCGCTATATACCACTTCATTCAGATTTTTGAACAACCAGCCAAGGAGATCAGCCATGTTTGAAGCGCTCATTGGCTTTGCCGTGATGCTGGCATTGATCATGCTCCAAGTTCCCGTTGCGTTTGCGATGGCCTTGGTTGGTTTGGTCGGCATGATATTTATTCGAGATCTGGATGCTGCCTATGCAATGGCCGGCTCCATGATTTACGAAAGTGGTTTTCAGTACACCCTTTCAGTGCTCCCATTGTTCATTTTGATGGGGAACTTTATTACCCAAGCACGGCTTTCTAAAGAACTCTATACAGCTGCACATTCATTTTTGGGTCACAAACGTGGTGGTCTGGCCATGTCGACGATTGCTGCGTGCGGTGGCTTTAGCGCAGTTTGCGGATCCAGCTTAGCAACAGCAGCCACCATGTCCAAAGTGGCGTACCCAGAGATGCGCCGCTTTGGGTACGACCCAGGGTTGGCAACGGGTTCTATTGCTGCAGGTGGCACCTTAGGGATTTTGCTTCCACCCTCCATTGTCATGGTGGTTTATTGCATTTTGACCGAGCAAAGTATCGGAAAGATGTTTGCAGCAGGCATTTTGCCTGGAGCTTTGGCCGTAGGTTTGTATCTGGCAGCCGCTAAATGGGTGACTTGGAGACGACCTGAAGCTGGGCCGCCTGCAGGCGAACGTATGAGTTGGAGACAGCGCGGTCAAGCGCTCAAACAGGTTTGGGGTATTTTGCTGCTGTTTGGTATTGTCATGGGCGGCATTTACGGCGGTGTATTTACATCCACTGAAGCTGCAGGTATTGGCGCTTTCGGTGGAATGATTTTCTCGCTGCTTCGTGGCACGCTCAATTGGAAAGGCCTTTCGGAAGTGCTGGTGGAGTCGGTGAGAACCACTGGCATGCTCTTCATGATTTTGATCGGGGCAATGCTGTTTGCCAATTTCATCAATTTCACATCCTTGCCAGAGGATTTGAAAGATTTGGTGATGCGTTTTGAACTTAGCCCGATGGTGGTCATCATCGCAATTTGCGTGCTCTATCTGATCCTAGGCATCGTGCTTGAAAGCATGTCCATGATTTTGCTGACGGTGCCGATTTTTTACCCGTTGGTGCAGTATTTGGGTTTTGACCTGATCTGGTTTGGCATCATTGTGGTGGTGGTCACTGAAATCAGCTTTATCACTCCGCCTTTTGGAATGAATGTGATTGTGCTGCGCAGTCTCTTACCAGAGGTGTCACTCTCTACCATGTATAAGGGTGTGATGCCTTTTGTGGTCGCTGACGTCTTACGGCTATCAATACTAATTGCATTCCCTGTTATTTCCTTATTGCTACCCAAATACTTGGGATAAAGAAAAAGCCGCAGAAACTGCGGCTTTTTCTTTGGGCTAAATTATTTAGTCGCGGAAGTTATTGAATGACAGTGGATGATCTGCCAAATCTTTGCGAATCAAAGCCATGGCTGCCTGTAAATCATCGCGCTTAGCACCTGTGACGCGCACAGCATCACCCTGAATGGCTGCTTGGACTTTTAGCTTGCTGTCCTTAATCAATTTTTGGATTTTTTTTGCCAATTCGGACTCGATGCCGTTTTTCACCTTAACGACCTGCTTGACCTTGTCGCCGCCAATCTTTTGGCTGCTCTGAACGTCCATAAAACGAACGTCTACATTGCGCTTCGTGAGCTTGTTGCGCAGGATGTCTTCGACCTGCTGCAACTGGAAATCGGCATCGCCAAACAAAGTGATCTCTTTGTCTTTGAGCTCAATACCCGCAGAAGTACCTTTGAAGTCAAAACGGGTGCCAATTTCTTTGGCAGTGTTTTCCACTGCGTTCTTAACTTCTACGAAATCTGCTTCTAGGACGGTGTCGAAAGATGGCATAGCGTCGCTTTCTAAATAGAGGATGAGACACAGCACTTGCAGCGCGACTCAGGCAGGAGAAAAGCTACAGTGCGACAATGGATGGGATGTTAGTCGAGAAAAATACCCCCCTGCAGGACTGCAACACCTTCGGCATTGTGGCCAGTGCCGACACTTTGGTCCGTATCCGTGACACAGAGGATGTGCAAGCTTTTGTTGCTAGCAGCCATTACCAGGGGCGCAAAGTATTTGTTCTGGGCGGTGGAAGCAACATTGTGCTGACTGGTGACGTAGTAGATACCGTGGTGTTGAAAATGGAGATTCCTGGCATTCGCCTGGCCCATGAAACCAGCCACCATTGGATTGTGGAAGCGGGGGCTGGGGTGCGTTGGCACGATGCTGTGTTGTGGACGGTTGCCCATGGCTATCCTGGCTTGGAAAATCTTGCCTTAGTTCCCGGAACCGTGGGTGCAGCGCCGGTGCAAAACATCGGAGCCTATGGCGTTGAATTGCAAGACCGGTTTTACGAGCTAGACGCGGTCGATCTGGCAACAGGGCAATCCTTCACGCTCAATGCGGCGCAATGCGCGTTTGGTTACCGAGATTCCGTGTTCAAACATGCTCCGGCTGCGCCTGCAGGCACATCCATTGCCAAAGCTCAAGGTATGGGGTTAGCAGGCCGAGCGGTCATCACTCGTGTGCGGTTTGCCTTGCCTAAGTTGTGGAAGCCAGAGCTTGGTTATTTGGATTTGCAGCGCAAGCAGCAGGAAGAAGGGGTAGAGCACCCCAGTGCACAACAGATTCTGGATTGGGTTGTGGCCATCCGCCAAGCCAAATTGCCCGATCCTGCAGTGATTGGCAATGCTGGCAGTTTTTTCAAGAACCCGACGGTCTCGGAAGATCAGTGCCGTGACATCATTGCCCGTGAGCCCAAGATCGTGCACTATCCCATGCCTGATGGCTCGATCAAACTGGCTGCCGGTTGGATGATTGATGCCTGCGGTTGGAAAGGTAAATCGGTGGGCAATGCAGGGGTGTATGAAAAGCAGGCGCTGGTCTTGGTCAATCGTGGAACCGGTGGTGTCAGCGTCACAGGCGGTGAAGTCATGACTTTGGCCCAAGCCATACAGACCAGTGTGTATGAGCGTTTTGGCATTCGATTAGAGCCAGAGCCGATCGTTGTCTAAAAGGTGTCACTACAAAAAAAGCGCTGCATATGCAGCGCTTGGTCTTTGTGCCTAGACGGTCTTAAGCCAGGCTTTTTTGCTTCATCCATTCATGCGCTTGTTGAGCCGCGTAGGCAACGGCGCGTTCTGCGGAATGAAACAAAGGTGTGAATGTGAAAAACCGTTGGGTCCTTCCAGTACCCATACCGCTGTCGATCGTCAGTTGCGCTTGAAAGCCGCCGCTGGCTTCAGGCAGTGCCTTGGGCTCAAACCGAAAGCGATCAATGGTGATGGTGGTGGAAGATCGATGGATATTGGACATTTGTTCTCCCTTCTTAAAGTTATTGCATGCCAGATGCCATGCACATGTCAGATAGAGAGTTTTATGCCTCAAAAGTTCCCTGATGGCTATGGGTTATTACGATAGAGCATGTAAGAAAGCGTAGATAACACCTTATTTCAAGCTGCCAGACAGGAATTTGGCCAAACGCTCGCTCTTGGGGTTCGTCAGTACTTCACGCGGGTGGCCCTGTTCTTCAATGAGGCCCTGATGCAAGAAAACGATGTGATTAGAGACTTCGCGTGCGAATCCCATTTCATGCGTGACTACCACCATTGTGCGTCCCTCTTGGGCGAGTACTTGCATCACGCGCAGCACTTCTCCCACCAGTTCAGGATCCAATGCGCTGGTCGGCTCATCGAACAGCATCACTTCAGGCTCTACAGCCAACGCCCGAGCAATCGCCACGCGTTGCTGTTGCCCTCCACTCAGGTGGTTGGGCCAGGCGTCTTCGTGCTTTTCTAAACCCACCAAATGCAGGTAATTGCGTGCTCGCGCAATAGCCTCTTCCTTTGGAATGCCCAGCACCTGCATAGGTACTTCAATGATGTTTTGCAAAACCGTCTTGTGCGCCCACAGATTGAAATGCTGGAACACCATGGCCAATCGGGTGCGCAGGCGTTGAAGCTGTTTAGGGTCCTTGGCCTGCAAGTCGCCATGGCGATCAGCTTGTAGCAGTAGTTCCTCACCTGCCACAACAATGCGCCCTTGCTGAGGCTTCTCTAAAAGGTTGATGCAGCGCAGCAACGTGGATTTGCCAGAACCCGAGCTGCCAATCAGGCTGATGACATCTCCCGCTTTGGCCATCAGGCTCACACCTTTGAGGACCTGCTGTTGGCCATAGCGCTTGTGAATGCCTTCGGCTTGAAGCTTATAAACGGTATCAGTCATGAATTTCAATGCGGTTGTGGGCCGAGGTAGGCCAAGTAGCGCTTTTCTAGTAAACGGAAGCAGCCCACCAGCGCAAATGTGACGCACAAATAGATCACTGCAGCTGCCAAATAGGCTTCGAAGGGCAGATAAAAGTCAGAGTAAATCCGGCTGGCCACAGCCGTGATATCCGTCAACGCTGGTACGGTGCTGGCCAAGCTGGTACTGTGCAGCATCATGACGACTTCATTGCTGTAGGGCGGCAGGGTGCGTCGCAAGGCACTGGGCAACACAATGCGCAGCTTGATTTGCCAAGGGCTCATGCCCATCGCGCGTGCTGCTTCTACTTCTCCAGGGTGTGTTTCGCGAATCGCTCCTGCCAGCATCTCTGCGGTGTAGCCTGCTGTGTTGAGAGAGAAAGCCAACAGGGCGCAAAAAAATGGTTCTTTGAAATGCGTCCAAGGCCAGACATCGTCCCAGCGTGCTTGGATCCATTCCAGTTGTCCTAGGCCGTAGTAGATCAAATAGACTTGAATCAGCAAAGGCGTGCCACGCACAAAGTAGGTGAAGCCTCCAACCAGCTTTTGTAACGCTATGGAGCGTCCAGTAAGCGCCAATGCACCCAACAATGCCAGTACACCCCCAATTGCCAAGGACGACAGCAGCAGCCACAGGGTCACCAGCAGCCCTTGCCCGTACATTCGCAAATGTTCGGCCTGAAAGATAACGTCCCAGCTCATAGCTGCACCTTTTGCGTGCCCAGGCTATAGCGTGCGTTCAGACGCTTGAGCACCCACAGCGATGCGCTGGTAAAAACCAAGTACAGCCCTGCTGCAAATAGTAAAAAAATAAACGGTTCACGCGTTGCAGCGCTGGCTTGCTTGGCCAGATACGTCATATCGTGTAAGCCGATGAGGCTGACCAAGGCGGTGGCTTTGATCAAGACCAACCAGTTATTGGTATAGCCGGGTAGGGCATAACGCACCATCTGCGGCAGTGTGATGCGTATAAATGTTTGCAGTGCTCCCATGCCAAACGCTTGGGCAGCTTCTATTTGGCCACGTGGGACTGCCAAAATCGCGGCGCGAAATGTCTCTGTCATATAGGCGCCGTAAATAAATCCCAATGTCGCAACCCCGGCGATAAATGGGTTGATATCCCACACCATATCGGAGCCAATAGATTCGAAAAAACTGTTGATCCCAATAGCTGCGCCATAAAACACGAGCAGCATCAGCACCAATTCAGGGATGCCGCGCACCACGGTGGTGTAGAGCGTACCCAGACCTGCCAGCCACCTTTTGTCTGAAAGTTTGGCGGTTGCGCCCAAAAGACCTAGCAGTGTTGAGACCAACAGCGAGGCCACTGACACAGCAACGGTCAACAATGCGCCTTGAAAAATAGAGAAAAAATAGTCGCTCATTGCGCAAAGAAAAAGCACTTCAAATGAAAACCCGCTGCAGGCTTGGTGCTTGCAGCGGGTAAGCAGCTAATTAGGTTTAGTTGCCGTAGGGATCAAAGTCAAAGTACTTCTTGGCAATCGTGGCATAGGTGTCATTGGAGCGAATCGTTTTAATCGCGGCGTTGATTTGTTCCTTCAACTCTTTTTGGCCCTTTCGCATGCCGATGCCAATGCCTTCGCCATAGTACTTTTCTTCGTACTGGTCATGGCCAACGTAGCCATAGTCTTTGCCTTCAGGCTTGCGCAGGAACCCTCCGTGCACTTCCACCTTATCGGCCACAGTGCCGTCCAGGCGCCCTGCGTTGATGTCCAGATATACCTGGTCTTGTGCTTCATAAGGCACGACATTGACACCTGCAGGTTTGAGTTCACCCAGTGCCCATTTCTCTTGGGTGCTGCCTTTAAGTACCCCAATACGCTTGCCCTTGAGTGAAGTAGGACCCGCGTATTCCGTGCCTTTTTTGACAACGATGGCACTCGGAGTCTTGTAATAGCGGTCGGAGAAATCAATGACGCGTTTGCGCTCTTCTGTGATCGATAAAGAGCTGACGATGACATCGTATTTACGTGCCTGCAGTCCCGGAATCATGCTGTCCCAGACTTGCTCAACAAAAACGCAGTTACGCTTGAGTTCTGCGCACACCGCATTGGCGATGTCCACGTCAAACCCCGTGGGTTTGCCATCTGCCGTTTTGTATGTAAACGGCTCGTAGGTGGGGTCAATTGCCACTTTCAGATCGGCGGCCTGTGCGCCAGTTGCGCAGGCGGCCAGCAGCGCTAAGCTCCAAAACTTGTGTGCCATACCAGTCTTCCTTGGGTGTGTGAGGTCAACTTGGCAAGTGCAGGATGCGTGCCAAGATGCAAACCATTGTAGAAGTCTGCTTTTGAAGTGTGGCTGCTTTTATGCAAATGTTGCAGGTTTGCGGCAGCGCGCTCTAAAGCAGCGCTGCGCAATGGTCAGGCTGGTGTCAGCGCTTCCAAAAGCCTGGACGAATCAGCAGGCTTTGCACGCGGTAAGGTGCTTTGTCTTCCACGGCAATTTCCATAGGCACATAGGCTTTGTCGCATTCGAGCAAATAGCCAGAAACGTAGGAAATGGGGGAGCGCATCTGTGCCACCGTTTTGCACTTGCCCACGCTCTCGCGAACGTTGGTCAAAACGGTTTTCATCTGGTCGCCGTTAATTTGGCTGTTGAAATCTTCTGTGAAGAGTTTGGCGTCTGGCATAGCCTTGCCATCGAGCGCACCCAAAATGCTGTTGAAATGCCCCTGTAAGGCTTGCTCGGCTGCAGGATTAGGGGCTGGTAGCTGCGGCGCTGCTTGTGCGGGTTGCGGTGGTGGGCTATTTTGTGCCCAAACCACGCTTGGGGCGACCATCAATGCAAAGGACAGGCTGCAGACAGAAAGACCAAATTTGCGGTGTTGCATAAGTAAGTGCTCATCAGGAGAAATGAAAACACCATCATCTTCCAGTGCTGAGGCACACCTACGGTCAGTCAAGCGCGCAGTGCCTTGTAGTAATGCTTCCTCTGCCAGCTTGAAGGCTGGCGTTAAAAACAAAAAAGCCGCTGCAAAGGCAGCGGCTTTGATGGACTTCAGACCAGCTTACTTATTGTCCAGCTGAGGCAATGCGTTGGTGTTGCTCACACTCAACAGGCCAGCCTTGGAATAAATAGCCAGCTTCTCGCGGGTGTCAATCAGATCCAGATTGCGCATGGTCAGCTGACCGATACGGTCCACAGGGCTAAATGGCGCATCTTCCACCTTTTCCATCGACAGGCGCTCTGGCGCATAGGTCAGGTTGGGCGACTCGGTGTTCAAGATCGAGTAGTCATTGCCGCGGCGCAGTTCCAGGGTCACTGTACCGGTCACAGCGCGTGCCACCCAGCGCTGCGACGCTTCGCGCAGCATGATGGCCTGTGGGTCAAACCAGCGGCCTTGGTACAGCAGACGGCCCAGCTTCAAACCGTTGATGCGGTATTGCTCGATGGTGTCTTCGTTATGGATGCCGGTGACCAGGCGCTCGTAAGCGATGTGCAGCAGGGCCATGCCGGGGGCTTCGTAGATGCCGCGGCTCTTGGCTTCAATGATGCGGTTTTCGATCTGATCGCTCATGCCCAAACCATGCCGGCCACCGATGCGGTTGGCTTCCAGGAACAGGGCCACAGCATCGTCAAAACGCTGGCCATTCAAGGCCACTGGGCGACCTTCTTCGAAGGTCACCGAAACTTCTTCGTGCTTGACTTCGACTTCGGGTTTCCAGAATGCCACGCCCATGATGGGGTTCACGATGCGAATGCCGCTGGACAGCTCTTCCAGATCCTTGGCTTCGTGGGTAGCACCCAGCATGTTGGAGTCGGTGGAATAGGCCTTTTCCACAGACATCTTGTAGCCAAAACCTTCCTTGATCAGGAATTCGGACATTTCCTTGCGGCCGCCCAATTCGTTGATAAAGGCGTTGTCCAGCCAAGGCTTGTAGATCTTCAGCGCAGGGTTGGTCAGCAGACCGTAGCGGTAGAAGCGCTCGATGTCATTGCCCTTGAAGGTCGAGCCATCGCCCCAGATATTGACATCGTCTTCCTTCATGGCTGCCACCAACATGGTGCCGGTCACAGCGCGGCCCAGGGGGGTGGTGTTGAAGTAAGTGATGCCGCCCGTAGAGATGTGGAAAGCGCCAGCTTGGATAGCAGCGATGCCTTCGTTGGCCAGCTGAGGGCGGCAGTCGATCAGGCGAGCCTTCTCTGCGCCGTATTCCATCGCCTTGCGGGGAATGGCATCATAGTCGTCTTCGTCAGGCTGGCCGAGGTTGGCGGTGTAAGCGTAGGGCTGTGCACCCTTGTTCTTCATCCAGCGCAATGCGGCACTGGTGTCCAGGCCGCCGGAGAAGGCGATGCCGACCTTTTGGCCGACAGGTACGGATTGCAGAATGGTTTCCATCACAAATTCTCTTTAAATTAATAGCTGTCAGCCCTTGAGTGATAAGGGCTGAAGGCCAAAAACACTTCAAATGCCTTGGCCTGTGCCAGGCTTAAGCGTAGTGGCAGATGTAGTGGTATGCCTCAGTCACGCGAATGTCGAACTTGGAGTTCGCAGGAATGTGAAAGCTCTCGCCGACCGAAGCGGTCTTCCATTCATCGCTGCCGTCCAGCTTGTATTCACACGAGCCGCCAACGCATTCCATGATCTCCGCAGCCGCAGTGCCGAATGTCAGCGTTGCTGGCAACACCACGCCCACCGATTTCTTGGTGCCATCAGCCAGCGTAAAGCTGTGGCTCACGCACTTGCCGTCAAAGTAGACATTGGCTTTGGTCGTCAGGGTAACGCCGGTGAAATTCTCGGTGGTCATGGTCAATACGCAATCGCTGAAGTTAAGACGAAGCTGACCATTTTAGGTCAGCTGAGCCACTTCAGCGCTGTGAGCAGTTTGTGAAATTGCGCGGCCGTCTGCACACATCGTGCATAAGCGCCAGTATTAGCGCCAGTAATGGGGCGCAGGGCGATGGCCGTAACCGGGGTGCATGGGGTAGCCCGGCGTCACAACAATGGGCACCACAGCAGGTGCTGCATGGTAGGTATAGCTTTCAGTGATCGTCACATTGGCAGGTGCCGATCGGTACACGCCACTGGGGCCAACAAACTGCGTGGTTGCAGGCGCGGTGCTGTAGCTGTTTTGGGGCTGGATCTGTAGGGGAACCCAGTCGCCAGGATGCTGGTCCATGCGCGTGGTGTAGCGGCGGCCCGCATATTCATACGTGACGTCATAGCCCACGGTGCGGTTTTCGTAGACCGTTTCCTGCGTACAGCGGCGCATGGTCTGGTAGTGCGGCTGACCTGTGCTGCTATCAATGGCGTGGCCGATCAATCCACCTGCCAATGCGCCGACCACCGTGCTTGGGCCACGGTTGGAGCCGTAATAGCGGCCGCGCGGACCATAGTAGCCACCTCGGCCCATGGCGTTGCCCGCTACACCACCAATGACGGCGCCAATCACGGCGCCAGCGCCAGAGGTGCGCTGACCTGCGTAGACCTGTTCGTCTTGGCAAAACTGTTGCGGAACGCCGACTTGCTGCACCACAGGGATGGCAGACAGCACGCGCACCTGCTCTTGGGCCATGGCAAAGCTGCAGGTCAAACCTGCTGCGGCTGCCACGATCACCCCATGTTTGATAGCCATAAAAGCTCCTTGTTCATCACTGCATCCGTAGACGAATGCAGGTGCAAGTCTAGTGGTGGGTGGTAAATGCCTGCTCACATGCAGGTAAAGCATGTGTAAAGCACAAGGGGTAGGTGGGCGGGCCTTAGCTGCCCAGATACTCCTGCCAAACAGCTGGTTGAAAACCCACGCTCACACGGCCATTGGTCCATTCCACGACAGGGCGTTTGATGAGGCTGGTATGCGCTTGGAGCACGGGCAGCGCCGAGGCCGTCTCTTGGACGCTGGCTTGGATCTCTGGGGCCAGTTTGCGCCAAGTCGTGCCTTGGCGGTTGGTGAGCTTCTCCCAACCCACGGCCTGGCTCCAAGCCGTCAGTTGTTCAGAGGTCACGCCCAGTTTTTTGAAGTCGTGAAATTCCACGTGGGCGCCACGCTCTTGCAGCCATTGGCGTGCTTTCTTGACTGTGTCACAGTTGGCGATACCGTAAACACGAATAATCTTGTTGGTACTCATGGTGTAGATGATGCACGCATCCATGGGTGCGCGACAATCACGCCTTGTATGCACCGCACTTTTTCCACCCTCTCTGAATGGCTTGCACATTGCGAGCACCTCCATCCGCAAAATATCTCCATGGGCCTTGAGCGGGTCCGTGAAGTGGCGCAGCGCATGCAGCTGCAGTTCAATTGCCCAGTCATCACAGTGGCGGGTACCAATGGCAAGGGATCGACCTGTGCCATGCTGGAAGCGGTTGCCTTGCAATCGGGCTACAAACCAGGGGTCTACACCTCGCCGCATCTGGTGCATTTTGAAGAGCGTTGCCGTCTGCACGGTGAGATCGCCAAAGCCCAAGATTTCCTGCCGCATTTCGAAGCCGTGGAGGCCGCGCGTCTGCAAGGCGAAGAGGTGTTGTTGACCTATTTTGAGTTCACCACGCTGGCCATCATGCGCATGCTGAGCCTCGCGAAGTTGGATGTGGTCATTTTGGAAGTGGGCTTGGGCGGCCGACTGGATGCTACCAACATCATCGACACCGACTGCGCCATCATCACCAGCGTGGATATCGATCACACAGCGTTGCTGGGCAAGGACCGCGAAACCATTGGGCGCGAGAAAGCCGGCATCATGCGTGCCGGGCGCCCTGTGATCGTCAGCGACCCCGTGCCACCGCAAAGCGTGATCGACTACGCCGCAGAGATTGGTGCTGATCTCTGGCGTTTTGGCCGCGACTTTAACTATGAAGGCGATAAGCAGCAGTGGGGCTGGGCAGGACGCGGTCGACGCTATGCCGGATTGTCTTATCCAGCACTGCGTGGTGCCAACCAGCTGATGAATGCATCGGGGGTGCTGGCCGCTTATGAAGCCATTCGCCAGTTGCTGCCTGTGACGGCGCAGGCCGTGCGCACGGGCTTGGCCATGGTGGAGTTGCCCGGGCGTTTCCAAATTATTCCTGGCCAACCAACGTTGGTGCTGGATGTGGCACACAACCCGCATTCCGTGGCTGCGCTGACTGCCAATCTGGATGCTATGGGTTACTACCCCACAACGCACGCCGTATTCGGTGCCATGGCCGACAAAGATTTGACCACCATGTTGCTCAAGGTGGCGCCTTTGATTGACCGCTGGTATTTGACGGATTTGCCGACGGAACGCGCTGAAACTGCTGCGCATTTGCAGCACAAGCTGCACGCGCTGCAAGTTGCGGCAGGTGGGGTACAACGTGAAATTCAGTCAAGTTTGTACACTTCGCCACAAGATGCCTTGGATGCGGCGGTCCGTGCGGCAGACCCCGCTGATAGAATCGTGGTCTTTGGTTCGTTTTACACGGTCGGTGAGGTTTTGAAAGATGGGCCGCCTCGCCTGCATGCCAAACATTTGGGCGAATAAGGTCCGCTACGCGACGCATCTTCATGGCACTTTTCAATTTCCGTTGGCCTGGTCAAAAAGAAGAGAGCGAGCCAGCGCCTACTCGACGCTCTCGCATCTCTCAAGCTGAGAGTGTCGAAGACATGCGCCGCCGTGCGCGCCATCGCTTGATTGGCGCGGCTGTGTTGGTGGTGCTGGGTGTCATCGGTTTTCCTTTGCTGTTCGATACCCAACCTCGTCCCATTCCGGTCGATATTCCGATCGAAATTCCAGACCGCAACGAGGTAGCTCCGCTGTTGGTGCCTGGCTCACAAGCCCAAACTGAAAGCCCCGCGCAAGCGCCGGTTGCGGCAGACTCTGTGCGAGTGGCCGATGGCGCGCTGGGCGAGGGCGAGGAGCTGGTCAACGAGCCAGCACCGTTACAAGTGCCCAAGCCACCAGAGCCACCGCGTTTGGTGCCAGAGCCAGTGGTTGCGCCCAAACCTGAACCTAAGCCAGAGCCCAAGCCCGTGGTCAAGCCTGAGCCTGTGGCCACTCCTGAGCCCAAGCCCACGCCAGCGCCCAAACCGGTGATTTCGGATGCCGAACGTGCCCGCGCGTTGCTGGAAGGCCGCACACCGACGCCTGCTCCCGCTGCTGTGGCAGCACCTGCCAAGGCGGAAGCCAACAAGCAAGGTCGCTTTATTGTGCAGGTGGGTGCATTTGCAGATGCTGCCAAGGCCACAGAAGTGCGTGGCAAGCTGGAGCGTGCAGGTCTGAAAACCTATACCCAGACCGTTGATACCAAGGATGGCAAGCGCACCCGTGTGCGTGTGGGGCCATTTGAAAATCGGGCGGATGCCGACAAGGCTGCCGGGCGCATCAAGGGGCTTGGTTTGGCGGCCTCGGTGCTGACCTTGTAATGCCCTGCAAAGAACACACAATCCATGCCGGTTTTTGATGGAGTGTTGCTGGGCATCTTGCTGGTGTCCATGTTGCTGGGCGCCTGGCGCGGCCTGATTTTTGAATTGTTTTCGCTGGTGGGCTGGGTCGCGGGTTTTTTTGTTGCCCGCCTGTTTGCCCAAGACGTGGCCCAGTTATTGCCGCTCAGTGGTTTTGATGCGAGCGTGCAATACGGCCTGGGCTTTGTGCTGACGTTTGTGCTGGCTGTATTTGGTTGGGGCTTGATCAGTGCCTTGGCCAAGAAGCTCATCGAGGTTGCGGGGCTGCGTCCGGTCGACCGCACTTTGGGCGCCGTGTTTGGTTTGCTGCGCGCTGCTGTGCTGATTTTGGTCTTGTCTGTGGTCGTAGTTTCCACATCGCTGCAAGAGCAAAATTGGTGGCAGGAGTCGGTAGCATCGCCATGGCTGAAGGGTGCGGTTGCGAGCATCCTTCCAGCACTGTCTATGGATTGGGGAAGGTTGCTACCAGCCCCATGAGTGAGTAAGGGTACGTGCGCCACCCGGTTGCATGGCCTGCAAGCAAAGACCGCGGGAGTGATCCCGCTATGGATGGAACGCGACTATGTGTGGAATCGTCGGGGTGGTCAGCACCACGCCTGTGAATCAACTGATCTATGACGCCTTGCTGTTGCTACAGCACCGCGGTCAGGATGCAGCCGGTATCGTCACTCAACAGGAACGCAAGTTCTTCATGCACAAAGCCAAGGGCATGGTGCGTGACGTCTTCCGCACGCGCAATATGCGTGCCTTGCCAGG
>JBJEZV010000322.1:0-3243 GCA_051887595.1 Comamonas sp. | reverse complement strand
CCAGAACTCAATGACCCTTCATGGTTTGGCTTGGTTGCGCCTAAAAATACACCACCCGCGCAGATTGCACGCGTGCAAAAGGCGGTGGTTGAAGCGCTCAAAGATCCCAAGGTCAAAGCACGCATGGACGCACAAGGGCTGTTTGTGTCGGGCACCAGCAGTGAAGACTTCACCCGCCAAATCGCCAGTGAAGTGGCCAAGATGCAGTCCGTGGCTGCATCGGCCAACATCAGCGTGGAGTAATACTTCACGCGCCCCCAAGTGCGACGTGGCCTATGCCGCTGTCGCACTTTAAGGTCGCACGCAATTGCGCAGGCTGCTGCCACTCAGTGCAGGGTGCAGCGCCTGTATCACGCGACGCTGGGTCTCTGTGACCTGGGCAAAGCGCAGTACATACAGTGTCTGCGGCGCGCGCTCTTGCACCACGCGTACGCCACGGATGCCTTCCCTGGCCAGTCGTGCCATCTCGCGGCTGGCCGCTTCTTCGGTGGAAAAACGCCCCAAGGACAGCCCGGGGTCCAGATTGCCGCCCGCGCGGTCATAGCTGATCTTGCGGCTGCGCAACTCGGCCCGGCGGCGCTCCAGCGCGGCCTCATTGGCGAACTTGCCCAAATACACCATCCAGCGCCCCGTAATCGCCGTGGGCTGCGCCTGCCAAGCGTTGGCAGGAATGTCACTGGCCAGCAGCGCCTGGCGTACTTTTTGGTATTGGTTTTCGTCGATGTTGTCCGTTTGCAAGCACAGTTGCACCTCTGGTGCTGATGTGGTACTACCAGGCGCCAAAGGATCTGTGCCTGCGGCATTCAGACTTTGCACTGCAGCCAGCACCGCAGCCGCGGCGGAAGATGGCTCTGCGACCGCCACAGCACCCGGGCTGGCCTGTGCTGCAGGTTCAGCAGTTTCGCCAGCAGGTGGTGTGGACAATGGGCGCACGCTCAAAACATCGGGGCGCACTTGTTGCTGCAGGCGGTAAGGCTCCGACTCCGTAGATGGCGCCCAGCCCAAGGTGGCCATCCAGCCCTGTGCCCATGCGAAATAGCCCGCATTGGCAATGATCAAGATCAGCAAAACAAAACGCAGCATGCTCACCCTTTGTGCATGTGATGGTCTGCCGGAAAGGCCATATCCTGTGGACGCACACTGACATCGCCACTGAGCACCGGGTGTATGCCGCTGGCCGTGCGCAGCAGCAGTTGCCCGTCGTGCGAGACACCAGCCGCTACGCCTTGGCTGCCATCGCTCAGGTGTACAGGCCGATCACGCAACACATCTAACGCATCAAACCGGGCCTGAAAAGGGGCAAAACCGTGCTCTGCAAATTGCAGCACATCGCGCACCAGTGCAGGCAAAACAGCCGCCAGCGCAGCAGGCGCCTCCCACTGCGCATCCAGCGCTTGTAGCCAGATCGGCGGCGGCGCATCCGGCGAAGCAGCAGTTGGGGCTGAACGTACATTGATGCCCGTGCCTATCACGACAAAACGCGAGGCATCCACGCCCGCGCCGTAAGCGGCTTCGCCCTGTGCAGCAGCCACCGAAGCCGTCTCAATTAGCGTGCCAGCCAATTTGCGGCCTTGGTTGCACCACAGATCATTGGGCCATTTCACACCGATGTGCTTTGCGCCCATCCGGGCATTGAGTGATTCTGCAATGCTGGTACCCACCACCAGCGACAGGCCCGCCCACTCCTTGGGTCGCAGCAGTAGACCCAGCGAATACATGAGGCTATCGCCGGCCTGGTCGTGCCAGATGCGCCCCATGCGACCACGCCCTGCACTCTGGTGTTCGGCCACCAACACGCAAGGCGCGCACTGCCCTTGGCGTGCACGGCGCAGCAATTCGCTGTTGCTGGAATCCACTTCAGGCAGCACCTCCAGCGTCAGTCCGGGCAACTGTGGCTCTAGCGCCAACCACAGCGCCTCCGCGCCCCAGTGGGTCACAGCCGGGATCACTTGGCGCCCCCTGCAGGCGCAAAGTCTTCGGGCATGGGTGGGCGCCAGCCGCGCTTGGGGGCCAGCAGCGTGCCCCGGCAATTGGGGGCGCCACAGTAGCAGGCATATTCGGCCTTGAGCTTGGGGGTGTAGCGCTCTTCGATGATCAAGCCATAGTCGTAATTGAGCTCTTCACCCGCCGCGATATTGCGCAGCGCCACAATGAAAATGCGCCCGTCGCGCTCATCTGTGTAGCAGTTGGGGGCGCAGCTGTGGTTGATCCAGCGCGCGGTATTGCCGCCATGGGCCGCATCGATGACGATGTCATCATCCACATGAAAGTAAAAGGTGTGGTTGGGCTGGCTGGGATCATGGGGATGGCGGCGCTGGGCTTCCTCCCAATTGATGACCTCTCCCACGTACTCGATGATGGTCTCACCGGCGGCAATGTCCTGCACGGCAAACACGCCTTTGCCATGTACACCGGAGCGGCGCGTTTGAATGCGTTTTCCACGGGATGGGGGAGTGGCTGTGCTGGGCATTCGAATCTCTGATAACTTAAATATGCACACATGCACGTGCGCGCACATGCGTGCATGTGCCTATGCGCACGCACGCGTGCGTGAAGATGGATTGTAGAAGCCGCTGCTGGCACATGCACGGGCAACGGCCGTAAATAACGAGAGCACTCAATGACAAAGACCTTGGTGATTGCGGAAAAACCGTCGGTGGCACAGGACATCGTGCGGGCCCTCACGCCTGCCTATGGCAAGTTTGACAAGCACGAAGATCATTTTGAGAACGATCAATTCGTGGTCACCAGCGCCGTGGGCCACTTGGTGGAAATCCAAGCGCCTGAGGAGTTCGACGTCAAGCGTGGCAAATGGAGCTTTGCGAATCTGCCAGTGATTCCCCCCCGCTTTGACCTCAAGCCCGTCGACAAGACCAAGAGCCGCTTGAATGCCGTGGTCAAACAGGCCAAGCGCAAAGATGTCACGCGCTTGATCAATGCCTGCGACGCGGGCCGCGAGGGCGAGCTGATTTTCCGTTTGATCGAGCAGTACGCAGGCGGCGCCAAAGGCACGCTGGGCAAACCTATTCAGCGCCTGTGGCTGCAGTCCATGACCCCCCAGGCGATCCGCGAGGGTTTTGACAAGCTGCGCAGCGAGCAGCAAATGCAAGGCTTGGCCGATGCTGCCCGCAGCCGCTCGGAAGCGGACTGGCTGGTGGGTATCAATGGCACACGCGCCATGACGGCCTTCAACTCGCGCGACGGCGGTTTCTTCCTGACCACCGTGGGCCGCGTGCAGACGCC
>JBJEZV010000321.1:22713-27519 GCA_051887595.1 Comamonas sp. | reverse complement strand
CCCGCAGTGAGGCCGGGAACAGAATCTTCAATCACCAAACAGCGTTCGGCTGCAACTTTTAGCGACGCAGCAGCGGCCAGGTACACATCAGGCCAAGGCTTGGTGCGCGGTAGATCGTGCCCGCTGAAAACGTGGGAACCAAAGTAGGGGAGCATGCCCACTTTGTCCAGCTGCATCAGCACCTTGGGCTTGTCCGCGCCCGAGGCCACCGCGATCTTGCCGCCAAGCATGGTGTGCACTTGGCGCACAGCCTCAACCGCACCTTCAATAGCGACCAGCTCTGCGCGCAGGCGTTCATTGCGGCGTTCGTAGAACGCGGCCATCCAGGCATCGGTCAAGGGTTGGCCGGTTTGCGCTTCGATCAGCGCAGTTTCACTGCGTACGGTTTTGCCGATGAAGAGGCGCATGCACTCGTCTTCAGACAGCGCCCAGCCGGACTCATTGAGCATGGCGTGCAACACGCGGTTAGTGATCAGTTCGCTGTCGACGAGTACGCCGTCGCAGTCAAACAAAATGGCATCGAAAGACATGGTGGAAATGGGGCGGCAAGCCGCGCAGACAAGGGTTAAAACTGGTCGCCGTCGACATAGAACCAACGGCCTTCTTCGCGCACAAAGCGGCTGCGCTCGTGCAGGCGCACCGCTCGGCCTGCGACACGAAAACGTGCCACAAACTCCACTTGTGCGCTGTGCTCGCCGGTGCTGTTGGCCTGCTTGACCTGCAAGCCCAACCATTTGGCGCCTGCCTCAAAGTCCAGCGAGGCAGGGCGCTGGCTGGCGTGCCAGGTCTGCAGCAGATAGGGCGCGTTTTCCAGCACAAAAGCCGTATAGCGCGAGCGCATCAGGTGCTCAGCATCGGGCGCAGGTGTATGGGCGAAGTCGTCAATAAAGCGGCCACAGCACTCGGCATAAGGCACGGCACGCCCTTTCGCAGACAGGCGTCCGCAGGGGCAATCGGCAGAGGGAGTAATCGGCATGACAAGCAGTAAAGCAGCGGTGGCGCAATTTTCAGCCAAAACTGCAGGGTTTGCCTGCAAAAGGCAGGGACTAGATTTACGTTGACGTTCACGTCAATAATGCAGACATGCGCACAGTTTCATCACAGGCAGGCACTTACTCCATCAGCGATTTGGCGCAGGAGTTTGATCTGACCACACGGGCCATTCGTTTTTATGAAGACATGGGCTTGTTGCAACCCACGCGGCAAGGTGCAGGCGGACGCACGCGCGTGTACAGCCCGCGCGACCGTACCCGGCTGCGCCTGACCTTGCGGGCCAAGCGGCTGGGTTTGTCATTGGCGGAGGCCAAAGAAATCATTGAGCTCTACGACAGCCCGCGTGGCACTGCCGTGCAGTTGCAACGATTCTTGGAAGTGCTCGGCGAGCACCGCCAGCAGCTGGAAGCGCGCATGGCCGATTTGCAGCTCACGCTCGATGAAGTCAAAGCGCAGGAAAAAGAAGCCCAGACCTTGTTGAGCAAAGCGCGAGTGAATCCTGCAGCAGGCAGCGCATAAGTCATCGGCCGTGCAGGGGCGGCCTCTATTCACCGGCTTGTCAGGCGCCGCCAGAGCGCTAAGCCACCTACAGGAGACAAGGACATGCACCATCTACCCGGATTGAATTTCCAGCTCGGTGAAGACATTGACGCCCTGCGCGATGCCGTGCGCGATTTCGCGCAGACAGAAATTGCGCCACGCGCCGCAGAGATCGATCGCAGCGACCAGTTCCCCATGGATTTGTGGCGCAAGTTCGGTGATCTGGGTTTGCTGGGCATTACGGTGCCGGAGGCTTATGGCGGCGCGGCCATGGGCTATCTGGCGCACATGGTGGCCATGGAAGAGATCTCGCGTGCCAGTGCTTCTGTCGGGCTGTCGTATGGCGCGCACTCCAATTTGTGTGTCAACCAGATCAACCGCAACGGCACGCCTGCGCAAAAGCAAAAGTATCTGCCCCAGCTGATTTCGGGCGAGCACGTGGGGGCGCTGGCCATGAGCGAGCCGGGGGCAGGCTCGGACGTCATCAGCATGAAGCTGCGGGCTGAAGACAAAGGCGATCACTTTGTGCTCAATGGCACCAAGATGTGGATCACCAATGGCCCCGATGCCGACACGCTGGTGGTGTATGCCAAAACCGAGCCTGAGTTGGGCGCACGTGGCGTGACGGCCTTTCTGATTGAAAAAGGCATGCCGGGGTTTTCGGTTGCACAAAAGCTCGACAAGCTGGGCATGCGCGGCAGCCATACGGGGGAGCTGGTGTTTCACAACGTGGCCGTGCCGCGGGAGAACGTGCTTGGGCAGCTTAATGGCGGCACCCAGGTGCTCATGAGCGGTCTGGACTACGAGCGCGCCGTGCTCACTGGCGGCCCGCTGGGCATCATGCAATCCGTGATGGATCACGTGGTGCCCTATATCCACGAGCGCCAGCAATTTGGACAGAGCATTGGCGAGTTCCAGCTCATCCAGGGCAAAGTGGCCGATATGTACACCGTGCTGCAAGCCGGTCGATCATTCGCTTACACGGTGGCCAAAAACTTGGACATGCTGGGCACCGACCACGTGCGCCAGGTGCGCAAAGATTGCGCGAGCGTGATTTTGTGGTGCGCCGAAAAAGCCACGTGGATGGCTGGTGAGGGCATTCAAATCTATGGTGGCAATGGGTATATCAATGAATACCCGCTGGGTCGTCTGTGGCGAGATGCGAAACTCTACGAGATTGGTGCAGGCACCAGCGAGATCCGCCGCATGCTGATTGGCCGCGAGCTTTTCGCCCAAACCCGCTGAGGCAGCTTGGCGGCCTGCGCCGTTTTTAATGAGAAAGGAATGCCACATGACCACTACCTCCATCGATGAGCTCTTCGTACACAACCGAGAGTGGGCTGCACAGATGGAGCGCGATCGTCCCGGTTTCTTTACCGGGCTGATGGCGCAGCAAAAGCCTCGCTACATGTGGATTGGCTGCTCAGACAGCCGCGTACCGGCCAACCAGATCACGGGCTTGGAGCCCGGTGAAGTCTTTGTGCACCGCAATGTGGCCAACGTCGTGGTGCCCAGCGATTTGAACTGTCTGACCACCATCCAGTACGCGGTGGACCACCTCAAGGTTGAGCACCTGATGGTTGTGGGGCACTATGGCTGCGGCGGCGTGCTGGCTGCGCTCGAAGGCATGCGCCTGGGCTTGGCCGACAACTGGACGCGCCACGTGCGCGATGTGCGTGACAAGCACTACGACCTGATCATGTCCACCCCTGTGCAGCACCGCCACGACGTGCTGTGTGAGCTCAACGCCATTGAGCAAGTCACCAATGTGGCGCAAAGCACCGTCATGCAAGATGCATGGGCGCGCGGCCAGAAGGTGTCGCTGCATGCGTGGTGCTACAGCCTGAAAAATGGTCACATCACCAACTTGGAAATGACCGTGCCGGGCGTCGGTGGCTTGCATGAAATCCACCAGGAAGCCGTGAAGAAGGTCGCAGAGCGCCAGCGCGACTAAACACGTCTAAACACGTGACTGGCAGCAGGCGCCGCCCATGAGTTGCCTGCTGACCATGGCATCCTTTTGCGCTGCACTCGCTGTAAAATCGGCGGGTGTTCATGTGCGAAGGATGCGCCAATGCGGGGTTGGCTGACCTATGGTTGCAATGGAGGAGATGGTATGAACGTGCTCTCAGATCCCGTGGTGATTGTCAGTGCAGCCCGCACCCCGATGGGGGCGTTTCAGGGCGACTTTGCCAGTTTGGCAGCCCATGATTTGGGCGGCGCTGCATTGCGTGCAGCGGTGCAACGTGCAGGCATTGCCCCGGAGTTGGTGGAAGAAGTGCTAATGGGCAACTGCCTGATGGCGGGCCAAGGCCAAGCGCCCGCCCGGCAAGCTGGATTTAAAGCCGGTTTGCCCGCGAGCACAGGCGCCGTCACGCTGTCGAAGATGTGTGGCGCAGGCATGCAGGCGGCGATTTTGGCGCACGACCAGTTGGTGGCCGGCAGCCGCGAAGTAATGCTCGCCGGTGGTATGGAAAGCATGACCAATGCGCCCTATCTGCTCAAAAAAGGCCGTGCTGGCTACCGCATGGGCCATGACCAGATTTTTGACCACATGATGCTCGATGGCCTGGAAGACGCCTATGAAGCCGGCCGTTCCATGGGCACCTTTGGTGAAGATTGCGCGGCCAAGTACCAGTTCACGCGCGCACAGCAAGACGCCTATGCCGTGGCCAGCGTGCAGCGTGCACAAGCGGCGGTGCACAGCGGTGCGTTCGATGCGGAGATCACACCTGTGCCAGTGCGCACGCGCAAGGGCGAGGTCACCGTGCAGGTGGATGAGGGGCCAGCGCAAGCCCGTCTGGACAAAATTGCCAGCCTGCAGCCCGCGTTCAAAAAGGACGGCACGATCACGGCCGCGTCCAGCTCCAGCATCAATGACGGCGCGGCCGCAATGTTGCTGATGCGCCGCTCCACGGCTGAGCGGCTGGGCTGTCCCCCCATGGCCACCATCGTGGCCCACGCCACCCATGCCCAGGCACCGGAGTGGTTCACCACCGCGCCAGTGGCTGCCAGCCAGAAAGTGCTGCACAAAGCGGGCTGGCAAGTGAGCGATGTGGATCTGTGGGAAATCAACGAAGCCTTTGCCGTGGTGCCCATGGCGCTGATGGCGGAGCTGAACGTGCCGCATGAAAAGGTCAATGTGCACGGCGGTGCATGTGCGCTGGGGCACCCCATTGGCGCCAGCGGCGCGCGCATTGTGGTGACGCTGATCCACGCCCTGCAGCGCCACGGTTTGCGCAAAGGCTTGGCCACTTTATGCATTGGTGGCGG
>JBJEZV010000321.1:0-22613 GCA_051887595.1 Comamonas sp. | reverse complement strand
AAGGCTTGGCCACTTTATGCATTGGTGGCGGTGAGGCCACGGCCATGGCCATCGAGTTGGAGGCGGCATGATCACCAACCAAGCCCAATTGCGGGCGCTATACCCCCACCCCACCGAGCGTGCGCTGCGCAAGCAGCTGTCGGCGCTGGATGTGCATTGCCAGCGTTTCATCAGCCTCTCGCCCTTATGTGTGATGGCCACAGGCGGCGGGGTTAACAGCTGGATGGATGCCTCTCCACGCGGAGGCGCACCCGGTTTTGTGCATGTGGCCGATGCGCACACGCTGTGGTTGCCCGATGCCGGTGGCAATAATCGTCTCGACAGTCTGTGCAATTTGCTCGACGACCCGCGCATTGGCTTGTGGTTTGTGATTCCTGGCGTGGATGAGACCCTGCGAATCAACGGCACGGTGCAGCTGCGCGATGAAGCGACTTTTACCCAATTCTTTGCGACCGCCACATTTGTGCCCAAGCTGGTGTTGGAAGTGCAGGTCAAAGAAGCGTATTTGCACTGTGCCAAGGCGCTGATGCGCGCCAAGCTGTGGGACGTGCACCAGCATCAACCGCGCACGGTGCTGCCCAGCATGAACACCATGATCCACGACCACATGGGCGCACCTGCACCACAGGAAAGTCAGGCGCAAATGCTGGCGCGCTATGCACAGCAATTGGCCCAAGAACAGGGCGTTGCAGCGCCGTAAAGCGATGTGCTGGCATGAGTGCCTAGAGCGATATGGGTCAAGTGCTTGGTTAATGAATGTATAGCTGCTGGCCATGGATACATAAGCTTTTGCGATAGTTTTATCTTTGAAATGGCGCAGATAAAAGGCTGATAGCTCCTTATTTTGAGACATTGGCCCTGTTTGCGCTGCTGCACAGCCAAGGGATTGCGCTGTTTGCTGGCAGCCCGCAAAGGAACTTCTGCCCAGAATGCAGCACAGACGTGGTGCAACCAGGAGAGAGTTCATGCGCATTCCCAGTAGTGAAATCACATCGCCCGAACTCTATGCTTCGCGCCGCCAATGGCTGGCGTTATTGGCCAGTGGCGTGGCCGGAGCCAGTCTGGCCAGCTGGGCGCAGCGCGATGCGCTTGCAGGCGCTGCGCCGACCACATGGCCCGCTTTGGCGCATCAGCCTTCCAAAGTCAGTGGCGCATTGACGATGGAAAAAGTCACGGCGGCCACACACGCCACTACCTACAACAACTTCTACGAATTTGGCGTCAACAAAGAAGACCCAGCGCGCCATGCGCATGCCATGCCCATCCGTCCTTGGACGGTGGAGGTCGAAGGCCTGGTCCACAAGCCTGGCACTTGGGCACTGGAAGACCTGCTCAAGCTCAGCCCTATGGAAGAGCGCATTTATCGCCTGCGCTGTGTGGAAGGCTGGAGCATGGTGATTCCTTGGGTGGGCTATTCGTTGTCGGAATTGATTCGCCGTGTACAACCCATGGGCAGTGCCAAATTTGTGGAGTTTGTCACCGTGGCAGATCGGCAGCATATGCGGGGCCTGAGCAGTGGCGTGCTGGACTGGCCTTATACCGAGGGACTGCGACTGGACGAAGCCATGCACCCTTTGAGCTTGCTGGCATTTGGCATGTATGGCCACGTACTGCCCAACCAAAACGGCGCGCCTGTGCGTTTGGTGGTGCCGTGGAAATATGGTTTCAAGAGCGCCAAAAGTCTGGTCAAGATCCGCTTTGTCGAAGCCATGCCCGCCACGGCCTGGAACAAAAGCGCCAAACACGAATACGGCTTTTACTCCAATGTGAACCCGCAAGTGCCCCATCCGCGCTGGAGCCAAGCCACAGAACGGCGCATCGGTGAAGGTGGCTTGTTTGCGCCCAAGCGCCCCACGCAATTGTTCAACGGCTATGCCGAGCAAGTGGCGCAGCTCTACAGCGGCATGGATTTACAACGCAATTTCTGATGGCTGCTTCGCGTGTGACACAGGCCCTGCTGCACGGCGCTGCCAAACCCGTAGTGTGGGTTTTGGCCTTGCTGCCTGCTGCATGGCTGCTGTATGGCGCTTTTACCGACAACTTGGGCGCCAATCCGGCCGAGGCCTTGATACGTAGCACCGGAGATTGGGCGCTGCGCATGTTGTGTGTAGCCTTGGCGGTCACTCCGCTGCGCGAGCTCACGGGCTGGCAAGCCTTGGCGCGTTTTCGTCGCCTATTGGGACTGTTTGCCTTCTTTTACGTGCTGCTGCACGTGAGCAGCTACGCTTGGCTGGACATGGGGTGGGATGGCGCTGCGCTGGTAGCCGACATCGTGCAGCGGCCTTTTATTTTGGTGGGAGCGCTAGCGGCACTGGTGCTGCTGGCGCTGGCTGCCACCTCGTCCAAGCGCATGGTGCGTGCTTTGGGCGGGCGCCGTTGGCAAAAACTGCATGCAAGCATTCATGCCGCAGCGTGGCTGGCCTTGCTGCATTTTTTCTGGATGCGCGCAGCCAAGAACCAGGTGGCCGAAGTCGGCGTATATGCCGCCATCATTGCCATGCTGCAACTGTGGCGCGTGGTGCGACGTTGGCGCGCGCGCAAAGCCTAGCGCCAGGGCGCCGATGCTCAGGGACGCGCGTTATCGCGCTGGGGTAAGTCGGGCAGCACGCTGTCTGGCAGTGAGGCACGGTTTTGCGCCGCAGGCTCCGTCGGTAGGTACAAGGGACCACGCTGGCCGCAGCCGCCCAGGGCTGCCGTACAAACGGCAAGGGCAATGCAGCGGACTAGAATTTGGGAAGCGTTCAACATGAGTGGATTGTAATGACCGACCTTGAATATTTAGACCGAGCCGAACAACTGCTTTTGGCGGTAGAGCAGGCCTGCGATCGCCTCAACGATGAAGTGGATGCGGACATCGACGCACAGCGTGTGGGCGGTATGGTGACCCTGGTGTTTGCCAATCGCTCGCAGATCGTAATCAACCAGCAAAAGCCGTTGCATGAAATCTGGTTGGCGGCCAAGGCCGGTGGTTTTCACTATAAGTTTGACGGCCAGCAGTGGCAAGACACCAAGGGCAGCGGCGAATTTTTTGCGAACTTGAGCCAGTTTGCCAGTGAGCAAAGTGGCTTGCGCCTAGTCTTTACCTCTCAGGTTGACTGAATTTCACGGCGGCAGCAGCCCCTTGCGCGCTAGTCGCTCAGCATAAAAAACCCCGGTCACTGAACCGGGGTTTTTTGTGGCTATAGCTCGCAGCCAGATCAATCGCGGAACAGATCCAGGATGCGGTTGCGCTCTTCAGGCGCGGGAGCTTCTGTGGGGCGATCGGTGTTGTAGACCGCTTCCATGCCCAAGGCGGTGACGCCAGCGGAGCCGATGAACTCGTCAAAATACCACTCGCCACCGGCATTGGACACGCCTGCGGGCACGGGGTAGCTGGCCACAGGCACATCCTTGAGGGCGTGCTGCATAAAGCTGATCCAGATGGGCAGGCTCAGACCGCCGCCGGTTTCACGCGAACCCAGATTGCGTGGGGTGTCGTAGCCAATCCATGTCACGGCCGCCAGCGTGGGCTGAAAGCCTGCAAACCAGGCATCCACGGCATCGTTGGTGGTGCCGGTTTTGCCATACAAGTCAGGGCGCTTGAGCGTGGACTGCGCGCGTGCCGCTGTGCCCGATTTGGCCACGGTCTGCAGCATGGTGTTCATGACAAACGCATTGCGCTCATCAATCACACGTGGTGCTTGCTCCACAGGCACAGGCTTGTACTCAGACAGCACACGACCCTTGTGGTCGGTGATCTTGGCAATCAGCCAAGGGTTGACGCGGTGGCCACCATTGGCAAACACCGAGAAACCCGTAACCATTTGCATGGGGGTGACAGCGCCCGCTCCCAAGGCCATCGTCAGATAAGCCGGATGGCGATTGGCATCAAAACCAAAGCGCGTGACCCATTGCTGGGTAAATTGCGGCGTTGCCATTTCCAGCACCCGGATGGAAGGGATGTTCTTGGACTTGGCCAGTGCCGTGCGCGCCGTCATTGGGCCTTCAAAGCGGCTGTCGTAGTTGCGTGGTTCCCAAGGTTGGCCACCGGTGACATTAGAGCCGTAGTACAACGGCGAGTCATTGATCATGGTGGCAGGGCTCAAGCCCTTTTCCAGCGCTGCAGAGTAGATAAATGGCTTGAAAGTCGAGCCAGGCTGGCGCCACGCTTGGGTCACGTGGTTGAACTTGTTTTTCTGGAAGTCAAATCCACCCACCAGTGCGCGGATCGCACCCGTGCGCGGGTCCAGAGCCACGAACGCACCTTCAACCTCAGGCAACTGGGTGGCCGACCACTTGTCCTTGCCCGTTTGCATGATGCGAATCACGGCGCCGGGGCGGATCTTGATATTGGGCGCGGCTTTGGCGCTCAGGCCAGATTCCACGGGCTTGAGGCCTTCGCCTGTGATGACAATGCGCTCGCCATCAGGGCGTTGCACGGTCATGGATTTGGTGGATGCCTCAATCACCACGGCAGCCAATACATCACCGTTGTCTGGGTGCTGGGCCAAGGTGTCATCAATCACATCTTCCAGCGCCTGGGTGTCAGTGGGCAGTGCAATGAACTTTTCTGGGCCACGGAAACGCTGGCGGCGCTCGTAGTCCATGATGCCCTTGCGCAGCGCCGCATAAGCCACTTCCTGTTCACCCGCATTGAGCGTGGTGTAGACATTCAAGCCCAGCGTGTACGCCTCATCACCGTACTGGGCATAGACCAGCTGGCGCGCCATTTCCGCCACATAGTCGGCATTGACGCCGGTGTGCTGGTTCTTGGTGTTGCGCAGCTGTAGCGGCTCTTCCTTGGCTTGCTGGGCTTGCTCATACGTGATGAAGCCGTTTTCAGCCATGCGCTCAATGATGTAGAGCTGGCGGATGCGGGCACGTTTGGGGTTGCTGATCGGGTTGTAGGCCGATGGTGCCTTGGGCAAGCCTGCCAACATGGCCGCTTCTGCAATCGTCACATCTTTGAGCGGCTTACCAAAATACACCTCGCTGGCTGCCGCAAAGCCATAGGCACGGTGGCCCAGGAAGATCTGGTTCATGTAGATCTCAAGGATCTTTTCCTTGGACAGCAGGTGCTCAAGCTTGAAGGTCAGCAGCACTTCATAGATCTTGCGGGTGTAAGTCTTTTCCGAAGACAGGTAGACATTGCGCGCCACCTGCATGGTGATGGTCGACGCGCCCTGGCTTTTAACCTTGCCCAGATTGGCCAGGGCCGCGCGCAGCATGCCGATGTAGTCCACGCCGCCATGCTCGAAGAAGCGCGTGTCCTCAATGGCCAGCACGGCATCGACCATGACTTTGGGAATCTCGGCAATGGGCGTGAGCGTGCGGCGCTCTTCGCCAAATTCGCCAATCATGGCGCCTTCGGCTGAATACACGCGCAAGGGCAGTTTGGGGCGGTAATCCGCGAGTTCAGAGACGTCGGGCAAATTGGGATAAGCCATGGACAGGGCCACCGCAATCACCAATACCAAAGCCAGCGCTCCAGCCACAGCCAAACCACCCAGCCACAACACAGCCCGGATGAACCAGTGCGTGCGAGAAGAGGATTTGGCGCTCTTTTTGGAAGGGGAAGGACGCTTTTCGGGTGCGTCGGAAGAATTAGGCATGTCGCTCCATGCAAAACGGGAAAGTCATTATAGAAAACGCCTTCCCCTCAGCGAGGGTCTGGCCCAGCACAGCCGTGGTGGCCACTGGTCTATGGATTGCCGCTGATAAGCAGTCCAACGTTGTAAGCACCAACGATAGCGTGTTCAGCGGCAGATGGGGGTGCATCATGGGCCGATATCCTCGCGGCTCATAGGTATGGCTTTGTGAATTGCATTGCCAATTGCAACCCGGGGAGGGCCAGTGCTGGAACGCTTTTTGACGCGCCGCCGCGTGCGACATCGCTGTGGGCTGGGCCTGCATATCGACGCCCATGGCTTGACATTGGTGCAACTGCAGGCGCAGGACGCAGGGCAATGGACCTGTGTAGCCAAGACACACATCCCATTTTCCTCTGCTGCAGACGCTGAAGCCGTGTTCACGGGTGTGTTACCTTGGCACACTTATTTGTCAGCCCTGCTAGACCATCTCACGCCCAACCAAGGGACTATCGGCGTGGCCTTGCCGGACGCTTGGGTGCTGCGCAAGCGCGTTCAAGTGCCCGATGGCATGACCGAGGCAGAGCTGGAACGGCATCTGGAGGCGGAGTCGTTGCACTACTTGGGCGTGCGCTGGAGCGCAATCTGGGCAGACTTTGAGATGTTGCCCGATTCTGCTGGTCCGAATGGCGCATCGCAGCCACGCACGGTGGTGCTGCATGCCGTGCAAAAAAGTCGGGTGCAGCCCTTGCTAGAGGCCGTTCAACAGTGTGGACGGCATGTGCGGGCGCTGGAGCCTGCGGTCCATGCCAAGCACAGAGCATTGGCGCATGCCATGCCATTGTGTGAGTCTGTGTGCGCGTGGGTGGAGATGAAAAACGATGCTGTATGTGTGCTGTTGGCAGCTGCAGATGGAACACTGGTGGAACACACAGAAATGCTGCTCACAGACACCACATTCGAGCACCATTTCAGCGGGAGTCATCACTGGGTTGATGCCATAGAGCGGGCTTGGCAGAGCTTGTTGGCGTTGGTGGGCATGCCTGCCGCTGGCGCACTGGTGCTCTACGGGCCGCATGTACAGGCACAGGCGTTGTCTACGGCATTGAGCCAACAATTGGGCTTGCCAGTGCGTGCCATGGCAGGGCACTTGCCCTTGCCAAGTGAGGCGGAGCCAGACGTTGGATCGTCTTGGGCAGCCTGGGGGATGGCCATGCATCCACACCTACTATGCGCACGCTGAATCTCCTGCCATATCGTGCAGCCCAGCGCAGCCAAAAGCAGCGCAATCAAGGCTTGGCTGTGGTGCTCAGTCTCGGCATAGGTATGGCGGTTTCTGGGGTCTATGCGGGCTGGGTGCATCTGCAATTGGCAGGCCAGTTGCAGCGCAACGTCTTGGATCAAACGCAGCTGCAGTACAGCCGCCAGCAGCTCGCACAGCTGCAGGAGCAAGACGCAACCGTCAAGGCTTTACAGCAGGACGTCAGCAGACTCAGGCACATGCATTCCGAAGGCGTACAAATGCTCAACGTGCTGCTCGAACTTTCACAGCATTGGCGTGAAGGTGCGCATCTTCAGTCGTTGGAACAGCGCAAAGAACACGTGGTGCTGGAGGGCGCTGCGCTAACGCACATGCACGTCGCTGCTTTGATGCAGAGCTTGCGCGCGCACGGACGCTGGCTAGGCACACCCGTGCTGCAGGAAGTCCAAGCGCACACCAGCCCGCGCAGTCAAACCACAGCCTCCGCTTCTTGGGTGCGTTTTCGCATGGAGCTGCCCATGATTGCGGCCCAATCCACAGAACTGGTAGTTTCAGCCCATCATCAGGAGATGCCATGAACCCGCTACAAGCCCGCGGGGCTCGGCCCGAGCAAGCACTGCGCACCGCATTGCAGAAATTGCAAGCGCAGGCGCGCCAGCGATGGCACACCGGGTTCATCGGCCATACGCAGACCATGCAACGCGTGCAACGGCTGGGGCTGGGCTTGGGGGCCGCCTTGGCGGTATATGTGGGCTTGGGTCTGCCATGGCTCCAGCAGTGGCAAGACGCACAGCACCAAGGGCGGCAGTTGCGCGAAGAATATGCACAGGTGCAGCAACAGATTCAGCGCTTAGAGCCTGTGCAGCTACAGCACCAACAGTGGCACCAGCAACGTATGCAATGGATGCAGCGATGGCCCTCTCACCACGATATCCCCGCTTTACTGCAGCAGGTGGCTGCGCTGGGCGAGCGGCACCAACTTCAGTTTGATGCTTTCAAGCCTGGTGCGACCCAGGCGCAGCCGCACAGTCTGCACACCCCTATCCACGTCACAGTGCATGGCAGCTTTCATGGCCTCGGTCATTGGATGGCCGATGTGGCACAGCTGCCGCAATGGTTGTCGTTCAAAGACGTGGTGGTGAAGCGTCAGGCTGCGAGCCAGGGATTGCGCTTTCAGGCAACGCTGGTGCTTCGCACACCACCTGAGGCCGCAAATTCAGAGAGCGCGCAGTGAGCCAAGTCACGCTCCTCTCACGTGTATGGCGCACCGTTGTGTGGTCGCTGGTAGCACTGCTGAGCCAGCACCTGCACGCCCAGCAGTCCATTGATTCGATAGAGCACATCACCAGCGTGTGGTCTGAGGTGCCGCAATGGGGAGCGCAAAGGCTCGATCCTTTTGATCCCCAGCATTTGCAGCCAGCGCACACCCAGAGCGCAGCAGGCGCCGTCATACCGCAGGACACCCCGGATCACGCATTGCATCCGCTGCAGCGCTATGCGCTGGAATCGCTGCGCATGGTGGGGTGGCTAGGGCGCAAAGGGGAGATCAGTGCGTTGGTCCAAGCACAGCAGCACATGTACGTGGTGCGGGTGGGCGATGCCTTGGGGCGCAATGGCGGACAGGTCGAACGCATCACCCCAGAAGGCTTGCAGGTGCTGAAAGCACCGTCCCCGAGTAGCGCTGAGCCCGACCTGCAGCGCATGTATTTGTTACTGCAGCCTTCAACACCTATGAAGCGAGCCTATGAAACCGAATAAGACAAAGCCTTGGCGCGCCTTGCTGGTGATGGGTGTGGCATGTGTGTGGGGAGGCTATGTGCCACTGCCGGTAGGTGCATCTACTGCCGAGACGGGCTATACCTCCCATAGCGCTATTGCGTCGAGTCACAGCGCGCAAGCGCCTGTTTACACGGGAGACAAGCTGTCGCTGAATTTCCAAAATATCGATGTGCGCGCTTTGTTGCAGGTGCTTGCCGATTTCACGGGCCTGAATGTCATTGCCTCAGAGGCAGTCCAAGGCCAGATAAGTATTCGCCTGCAAGACGTAGCCTGGGACCAAGCGCTGGACATCATTTTGCAAGCCAAGGGCTTGGGCATGCAGCGCCATGCCAATGTATTGTGGATTGCGCCGCAGCAGGAGTTGCAAGAAAGAATCAAGAGGCACTATGAGGCGCAGCGGCAACTGGAGCAGCTCGAGCCGCTGGTGACACAGGGCTTTCCTATTCACTACGCCAAGGCCGAAGACATTCGCCGCTATCTCACAGAGCAAAGAGGAGCGGCGGACAACCCGCACCGCTTTCTTTCCAATCGTGGCGCTGTCATCGCAGAGCCACGCACCAACCAGCTGTTCGTGACTGAAACGCCCGGCAAGTTGCAAGCCATTGGCCATTTATTACGCCAACTGGATGTGCCAGTGCGGCAAGTCCAAATCGAGGCGCGCATTGTGGAAGCGCGTGAAAGTTTTGGCCGTTCGCTGGGTGTGAAGTTTGGTGGTGGATATGCCAACCCTGCGCGTGGCGCCATCGGCTCTACTTATGCGACTTTTGGCGCAGGCATTGATGCGCCCTTCGTCAATCTACCCGCGAGCGTGTTCAGCGGCGCTGCGATGGGCAGTGTGGCATTGAGCGTGTTTAACTCTGGACTTTCGCGTTTTTTGTCGCTGGAGCTGTCGGCCATGGAGGCGGAGGGCGTGGGCAAAATCGTTTCCAGCCCGCGTCTGATGACGGCAGACCAAAGCCAAGCCGTGATTGAGCAGGGCACGGAGTACCCCTATACCGAAACGGCGCCCAACGGAGCCACCACCGTCACGTTCAAGAAAGCGGTGTTGAAGCTGGAAGTGGTGCCCCACATCACGCCTGAAGGCGATATTTTGCTGAGCCTGGACATCAACAAAGATTCGCGCGGCGAAATGACGCACCAAGGCGTGGCCATTGATACCAAACACATCAAAACCCAAGTGCTGGTGGAAAACGGCGGCACGGTGGTCATCGGCGGCATTTTTGAAACCGAAGAAAGCTTGCAGGCACATAAGGTGCCCATGTTGGGAGACATCCCGGTGTTGGGGCATTTGTTCAAAAGCCGCAGCACTGAAACGATGAAGCGTGAAATGCTGGTCTTCATCACGCCACACATGGTGCAAGACAAGCTGACGCGCAGCGCCAGACCCTAGCGCAGCGCAGGGCCAATCAGCGACAATCAGGGTTATGCCGCAGTGCGGTGTTTTGATTGCGCAGGAATACGTTTTGCATCTCGCTCTTATAGGACTACCAGGTTCCGGTAAATCCACCATCGGCCGTCATTTGGCTCGGCAGTGGAAGCTGCCTTTCGTCGACTCCGACCATGTCATCGAACAGCGCATCGGGGGCACGATTGCAGACTATTTTTCTGCGCATGGCGAAGAGGCATTTCGTGACATTGAGTCTGAAGTGATCGCCAGTTTGCTGCGCAGCGACACAATGTGCGTTCTGGCAACCGGTGGCGGTGCCATTTTGCGCCCGGCCAATCGCGAGCAATTGCAGCGCCACAGCACCGTTTTTTACCTGCAAACCACGCCAGAAGACATTGCCCGGCGGCTGCGTAATGACGGTCATCGACCGCTACTCAAAGGCGACGATCCGCTGGTGCGCATCAAGGCATTGTTTGAAGTGCGTGCACCTTTGTACCTGCAAACGGCCCATTACGTGGTGGAGTCATGCCGCCAAAATACCACCCAAGTGAGCCGCAAGATCTGCATGCAAGCGGAGTTGGCCGGGCTGCTGCCTATGCCCACAGGTTGCCAGGCCTTGTAAACACATGTGGGTTCTTTGACGCTGGGGCTGTCCCAGCATTGCCTTGAGAAATTCTTGTGACTGAAACCCGACAAATTGTCGCCATTGATCTGGGTGACCGCTCTTATGACATCGTGATTGCTGCACAGAGCTTGGCTGCGGCAGCGACCTATGCGCAATGTCCTGATGCCGCACAAGCGCTGATAGTGACCAATGACACCGTCGCGCCTTTGTACGCGGCCCAGCTGCAACGAGCGCTACAGACCAAGTATGCCGCCGTGCATACCGTGGTGCTGCCCGATGGGGAAGCGCACAAGAACTGGCAGACATTGAATCTGATTTTTGATGCATTGCTCAGCCATGGGTGCGATCGCAAAACGGTGTTGTTTGCATTGGGTGGCGGCGTAGTGGGCGATATGACCGGGTTTGCCGCTGCCAGCTACATGCGTGGCGTGCCGTTTGTACAGGTGCCGACCACGCTGCTGTCGCAGGTGGATTCCAGTGTGGGTGGCAAGACGGCCATCAACCACCCGCTGGGCAAAAACATGATTGGGGCCTTTTACCAGCCGCAGCTGGTGGTTTGCGACCTTGCCACGCTCGACAGCCTGCCGCCGCGTGAGGTGGCAGCGGGCCTGGCGGAAATCATCAAGTACGGGCCGATTGCCGACATGCAATTTTTTGCTTGGCTGGAAGACCATATGGATGCCTTGCGCCAACGTGACCGCGACGCCTTGATGCACGCTGTGCAGCGCAGTGTCGAAATCAAGGCCTGGGTCGTAGGCCAAGACGAAAAAGAAGCAGGGCTGCGTGCGGTGCTCAATTTTGGGCATACGTTTGGTCATGCCATCGAAGCTGGGATGGGCTATGGCACTTGGTTGCATGGTGAAGGGGTGGGGGCTGGCATGGTCATGGCGGCCCATCTGTCGCAACGGCTGGGCTTGGTCGATGCAGAATTTGTGACGCGCTTAACGCGTTTGATTGAGCGCGCCGGTTTGCCCACACGCGGCGCCATACTGGATGCGCAAGACAATGCAGGTGCCTATCTGGAGCACATGCGGGTCGACAAGAAAGCGCAGGCTGGTGCCATTCGTTTTGTGCTGATCGATGGTCCTGGCAAAGCGTTGGTACGCTCGGCACCAGATGACGTGGTGCGCGAGGTCATCGATCATTGCTGCGCGCACGGTGTTGGAATTCAGCGCTAAGCAGCGGGGCATCAGGCCAACGCGAGCGTGTGACAGTTAGACAGACACACAAGGAGCAAAGGTTTGGCTTTGATTGCATTGTCCCCCTGGGCTTGCCAGCCTGAACACAGCCGAGGGCGCCGCTTTGCGGAGGCGCCTGCGCCCACGCGTACGGAGCACCAGCGTGATCGCGATCGCATTGTGCATTCCACAGGATTTCGGCGGTTGGTCTACAAAACCCAGGTGTTTGTGAACCATGAGGGTGACCTGTTTCGCACGCGCCTGACGCACTCGCTGGAGGTGGCGCAGCTGGGCCGCTCCATTGCCCGTCCACTGAGCTTGAATGAAGATCTGGTGGAAGCCATCTGCCTAGCGCACGATCTGGGCCATACGCCCTTTGGTCACGCAGGGCAAGATGAACTCAATGCCTGTATGCACGCGTACGGCGGCTTCGAACACAACATGCAAAGCCTGCGTGTGGTGGATGAGTTGGAAGAGCGCTATCCCGATTTCAACGGGTTGAACCTCAGCTTTGAGACCCGCGAAGGCATTTTGAAGCACTGCTCGCGCGCTAACGCACTGAAGCTGCAGGCGCGAGAGCCCGGCGGCATTGCGGAGCGGTTTTTGCGGGGGCATCAACCATCATTAGAAGGGCAACTGGCCAATTTGGCCGATGCGATTGCCTATAACGCACACGATGTGGATGACGGCGTGCGATCAGGCTTGATCGATATCGAGCAACTGCGCCAGGTGCCCTTGTTTGAGCAGTTTTATGCCGGAGCCTTGGCAGAGCATCCGCAGCTGGGCCAGCCCCAGGCGCAGCGCCGGCTGCTGTACGAAACCATTCGGCGCATGCTGAGCGCCCAGGTGTACGACGTTATTGAAACCACCCGCGCGCGCATTGCGCAAGCAGGCGTGCAGCATGTGGATGAAGTGCGTACCTGCGGGCAGCCTTTAGTGGTGTTCAGCCAGGACATGCATGCCCGCTCACAGGCACTCAAGCAATTTTTGCTGCACCAGCTCTATCGCCATCCACAAGTCATGCAGACCATGGATGCTGCGCGCCAGGTCGTGCGCGAGCTCTTTGCTTGCTATATGGACCAGCCTGCGCTGATGAAGCCTCGTTACGCCCTGCGTGCCCAAGAAGCGGTCGATGCGAGTGGCCGCGCACGGGCAGTGGCAGATTTCGTTGCGGGCATGACAGACCGCTATGCCGTGCACGAGCACGAACGACTGACTGGACAGCGTTTGCTGGCGTGAGGCGGCGCTATATGCACGCCACTTTAGTCATTGCCCGGGCTACACCAATCGCCAGTGGCGTGCAGTGCTTGCAGGGGCTGGCTAGAATTTGCCCTACAACACAAATGGGGGCATGGTGCCCCCTTTGTTTTTGAGGCGTTGCCATGACCGAGACCACCACTGAACTTTCCTATCCTGAAGACATCGTGATTGCCGATACGGTGCGCTGGCTAGAGAAGGCCGTGATCGGCCTGAACCTGTGTCCGTTTGCCAAGAGCGTGCACGTCAAGGGCCAGATCCACTACGTGGTCAGCCAGGCGACGGATGTCGAAGGCGTGGCCCAGGATCTGCACCGAGGGCTGGAAGCATTGGCCGAGATTTCGCCTGAAAAGCGCGACACCACGTTGCTAATCTTACCGCAGGCACTGCAGGAGTTCTTGGACTTCAACGACTTTCTGGAACTGGCCGACGACATGGTCGAAGAGCTGGATCTGGGCGGCATCTTGCAGGTGGCTTCTTTTCACCCGCTGTTCCAGTTTGAAGGCACGGATGTGGACGACGTGACCAACTGCACCAACCGCGCGCCTTACCCCATCTTGCACTTGCTGCGTGAAGACAGCATTGACAAAGCTGTGGAAGCCTTTCCCGAGGCCGAAATGATTTACGAGCGCAACATGCAGGTGCTTGAAGAAATGGGCATCGAAGGCTGGCTGGATCTGGACGTGGCGGCACGCTGCCCGGTCACTGGCGTGGCGCCCCAAGCTTCTGAGAAATAAGCCATGAGCAAAAAAACACCGAACGCCAAGGCGCAAGCCTCGGCAGGCAAGGCTGCGGCCAACGACATCGCAGCCCAGCTGGAGTTGAAACCCGGTCAGAGCATTGAGCTGCTCAAGGCCCTGCACATTCTCACGCGCGATGGCAAGCTCAATCAGGACTCGCGCCGCAAGCTCAAGCAGGTCTATCACCTCTACCAGTTCATTGAACCCATCCTCAAAGAACTGGGCCAAGACGGAAAGGCTGTGACGCTGGCCGACCACGGTGCTGGCAAGTCTTACTTGGGTTTTATCTTGTACGACTTGTATTTCAAGGCGCGAGGCCAGGGCAGCATCTACGGCATTGAAACCCGTGCGCCACTGGTAGAAGCCTCGCAAAAACTGGCGGCAGAGCTGGGCTTTGAGCGCATGGAATTTTTGAACATGTCGGTCGCGGAATCTACACGGGCTGACTTTATGCCCGAGCGCTTTGACGTGGTCACGGCCTTGCACGCGTGCGACACGGCAACCGATGACGCCATCGCTTTTGGTCTGGAGAAAAAAGCCAAGGCCATGGTCTTGGTGCCTTGCTGCCAAGCGGAGGTCGCTGCCTGCCTGCGACAAAACAAGGCCATGAGCCTGTCGCGCACCCCGCTGGCAGAGTTGTGGCGCCACCCGATCCATACGCGCGAGATCGGCAGCCAAATCACCAATGTGCTGCGTTGCCTTTACTTGGAAGCCTGTGGCTACCATGTGACTGTGACCGAGCTGGTGGGCTGGGAGCACAGCATGAAAAACGAACTCATCGTTGCACGCTACACAGGCCACAAAAAACGCAGTGCTGCAGAGCGCCTGCAGCAGCTACTGCAAGAGTTTGGGCTGGAAACATTGTCTACGCATCGTTTCAAATTGCCTGGAACTGACACATCGGCTTCTAAAGCAGCTGAAGCATGATAAAACAGGAGCTGGTATCCAGCGTCCAGCTTAGTTTTGCACATCTAAAGTATTGGAAAACCAGGATATATCAAGGACAATAGCTATAAAAAAATGTAGAACAGCGGTGCACCGTGCCATTGCAGTATCAGCTTGACAAAGTTTTGCAATACTATGAATTTTCTAATTTCTATAGGGCAAGCCTATAGAAATTGAACTCTGCTGACAGGGTTAGGTAAAAAGAACGCATCACAGTCGCGTGCAAAGACTATGCGCTACCGTCTTTTTCGTAAGTAGATTGCCAATAATGTAATTTTTCAATCTTGGCAGGTCGATAGATTGGGGCTATAAAACTCCCGCTGTGACCAACATCCTCATAGGTGGACTTATGAAAATGCGCAAACTTTGCAAGCTGATTGCATCAATCGGTGTGACCTCTGCCGCCTTCGGTGTTGGTGCGCAAACCGAAACTCCTGAACCTCCCGTGCCCTTGGTGTCCAACGCGGTCACCACGGCGCCGCAGCTCACGCAGGTGGTGGAACGTGCCATCACTACCCACCCCGAAATCATGGCCCGCTACCATGATTTTGTGTCTTCGTTGGAAGAGCAAAACGTCGCACGTGCGGGCTGGCGTCCGCAGGTTACGGCCCAAGGCTGGGTGGGGCGCGAGTGGCGCGGTAACTTGCCCGAAGGCCAGGCGTCCTATGACTGGAACCGCCCCGGTTGGAATCTGGAATTGCGCCAGCTGATTTTTGATGGTGGCGCCACCTCCAACCGCATCCGACAGTTTGGCTTTGAAAAACTGGCCAAGTATTACGACTTGCAGGCTGTCTCCAGCAACTTAGCCAATGAAGCTGTTGCAGCCTATATGGATGTGCAGCGCTATCGCTCCATGCAAAGCCTGGCGGAAGAAAACTACGCTATGCACGCCACCACGTTGAACCAATTGCGCGAGCGCCAGCAATCTGGCGTGGGCCGTGGGGTGGATATGGAGCAAGCCAGCGGTCGTTTGTCGTTGGCGCAGACCAATTTAATGACCGAAAGCAACAACCTCAACGACGTGACGCAGCGCTATCGCCGTGTGGTCGGAGAGTACCCACCTGCGCAAATGGCGCCAGTGCCCGATGTGGTCGGTGGTTTGCCAGTGATTGGTCAGACCGAAAACTTTGCGGACGCGCTGCGTGTCAATCCGGCCATTTTGTCTAAGCAGGCACTGGTGCAAGCCGCAGAAGCGGGCACCAAAGCTGCACAGGCAGCCCATTCACCCACGCTGGATTTGCGAGCATCGACCGGCCGTGATCGTGAGCAACCTTCGGCCATGTACCGCGATGTGCAAAGCTCGCGTGTGCAGTTGATGCTGACCTATCCGCTGTACCGCGGTGGTGCCGATTCGGCGCGCATTCGCCAGTCTGCGGCCCAAGGCTATGCCGCTCGCGACGTGCGCGACTACACCTGCCGCAATATCCAGCAAGAGCTGTCGATTGCCTGGAACAACATCGTGCGTTTGCGCCAGCAGCTGCCCTTCTTGCGTGAACATGAACTCTCGACCTCTAAGGTGCGCGTAGCCTATCTGCAGCAGTTCCGCATTGGTCAGCGCTCTTTGCTCGACCTGTTGGATACAGAAAACGAATTGTTCGATGCTCGCCGCGCTTTGATCAATGCCGAGTACGATTTGAAGAAGGCCGAGTATTACTGGCTGTCTTTGTCGAACCAAGTATTGCCAAATCTGGGCCTGACCCAGCCTTACAGCGATAACCAGCCCGATGAGCACCAAGCCTTGGTCTTACCTGACGACCAGTTGCGCGCTTGCATGGATACATTGCCTGACACAAGTAACTTAGTGCCCGTGGCATTGAAACAATCGGGCCAGCCCGTATCCCTGCCAGTGCAACGTTCTAACAATTGATGGTCCCGCTATGAGGCGTCGTGTCGCCTCGAGGGAGGATGGCATGGCGCAAGACAATAGCAAACAAGAGCCTCAGCAAGGCAAGCAGAACTTTGCCGCACTCGATGAAGACTTTATTCGCGTGCTTGAAGATTTGATTGATGCCTTGCTCAACAACGGCACCCTGCGTTTGACGGATTTACCTCCGCACGCGCAGGAAAAGCTCAACCGTCGCAAGCGTGAGCGAGATCGTCTGCGTAACTCGCTCGATCTCATGCCTGACGATGACAGTTTGATCTGAGGAGGAGCTTTCTATGGAATCTCCAAAAGATCCTCAGTTACCTACAGAAGCCAGCAGCTTGTCGACGCCGCCAGCGCGCTCTAAGGATGCCGCTGCCAGTGAAGCGCCACTGTTGCCGCCTCACAGCACGCAAGACGACCCCTTGCTCACTTGCTTGGTCGAGCTAACGCGCATGCACGGCACACCCATGACTGCGCAGGCACTGAGCATTGGCTTGCCTTTGGTGAATAACCGCCTTACGCCCACTTTGCTGGAGCGCGCAGCCAGCCGTGCGCGCATGAGCACACGCATTGTGCGCCGCGAGTTGGTGGGGCTGCCGAATGCCTTGTTGCCAGCCATTGCTTTGCTGCACGATAACCGCGCGCTGTTGTTGCTTGAAGAGCGTGAGCAGGGTGGTTTTTTGGTGCAGTTTCCGGAAGCTCCCAGCCCTGTGGAGCTTTCTGCGCAAGAGTTGCAGGCGCTGTATGCGGGCTTTATCTGCTTTATTCGGCCCCAATATCGATTTGAAAAACGCGCCACTTCTGCTGCTGGTCAGAGCGCGCAAGGGCATTGGTTTTGGAACGCAGTCTTAGGCAACAAGCGGCTGTACCGGGATGCCATTTTGGCGGCTGTACTTATCAACCTGTTTGCCCTCGCAATTCCGCTGTTCAGCATGAACGTGTATGACCGCGTGGTGCCCAATAACGCTGTAGAGACGCTGTGGGTGTTGGCCATCGGGGTTGCCTTGGTACTGGTCTTTAACTTTGTGCTGACAACGGCACGGGCCTATGTGGTGGACACGGCCAGCAAGCGCATTGATGTGCAGTTGTCTGCGCAAATCATGCAGCAGGTGCTGGACCTGCGAATGGAAAGCCGACCAGCGTCGGTCGGCTCTTTCGCGGCGAACTTGCGCTCTTTTGAATCCGTGCGGGACTTCATTGCTTCTGCCAGCCTGACCACCTTGGTGGACCTGCCCTTTGTGCTGTTGTTTGTGCTGGTGCTGGCCTGGATTTCCCCGTGGATGATCCTGCCTCCATTGGTGGCCATTGCACTGGTGTTGGCTGTGTCGTTCTATGCACAAGCCCGTCTGGAAAAGCTCACTGTGCAGACCTTCCAAGCCGCTTCTCAACGCAATGCCTTGCTGGTGGAGACCTTAACCAATTTAGACGCGGTGAAAACGCTCAATGCCCAAGGCGGCGTGCAGCGCATGTGGGAAAGTTCTACCGAATTCATCGCTTATGTGAGCGGCAAGATTAAGCTGATTTCAGCTTCCAATGTTGGCTTTGTACAAACCATGCAGCAGCTGGTGACAGTGGCCGTGGTGGTGATCGGCGTCTATTTGGTACAAGCCACAGAGTTATCGATGGGGGGCATCATCGCGGCCTCCATGATTGCAGGGCGCTGTATTGCGCCGTTGGGCCAGGTCGCTGGTTTGATGATGCAGTATCACAATGCCAAAACGTCCTTGGCATCGATCGACAACTATATGAAGATGCCTGTCGAGCACGCGGCAGACCGTGATTACGTCTCGCGTCCTGTAGTGCAAGGCGGGCTGGAGTTTCGCAACGTCAGTTTCTCCTATCCAGGCGCTGAGCAAACGGCCTTGGTGGATGTGAGCTTCTCTATTGCACCCGGCGAAAAAGTCGGTGTGATTGGACGCATTGGCTCTGGCAAAACCACCCTGGAAAAACTCATGCTGGGGCTGTACCAGCCACAGCAAGGGGCCATCTTGGTGGATGGGGTGGATGCGCGGCAGATGGACCCCATCGACTTGCGCCGTGCGATCGGACACGTGCCGCAAGATCCGATGCTTTTTTACGGCACGCTCAAACACAATCTGATGGTGGGTGCGCCGTATGCGACCGACAACGACATGCTGCATGCAGCACGTGTTGCAGGTGTGGATGCTTTTGCCGCGGAGCACCCCAAGGGGTACGAAATGATGGTTGGCGAACGCGGCGCCTCATTGTCTGGCGGGCAACGGCAATCTATTGCTGTGGCGCGAGCCTTGATTCAAGATCCGCCCATTTTGTTGCTGGACGAACCCAGCAGTAATTTGGACAACCAAAGCGAAGCCATCCTCAAAGAGCGTTTAAAGGCTAGCAGCGCCAACAAAACCATCGTACTGGTGACGCACCGGACGGCCTTGCTGGAGCTGGTTGATCGCCTGATCGTGATCGATGCTGGACGGGTTGTGGCTGATGGTCCTAAGGCCCAAGTGATTGATGCATTGCGCTCCGGTCGTATTGCACGTGCAGGAGGCCGCACATGAACCAGCCACGCAAGCATTCGATTTCATGGTTGCAAAAGCTGCAAACTTGGCTACTAGAGGGCGACGGATCACGTGGCCCCTACCGCGAAGATGATCTACTGGCCGACGCTCAATGGGCCGTCGGCCAACAAAAAGCCAAAGGTTCGCGGCTGTTGGTGTGGGCTGCGGCCTTGGCTGTGCTGGTACTGGTTATCTGGGCTTGCTTAGGGCGTATTGACGAAGTGGTTCGAGGCCAAGGTAAGGTGGTTCCTTCCCGGCAGGTTCAAGTGGTGCAAAGCTTGGATGGCGGCATCGTCGAAGAAATTCTGGTGCGTCCTGGGGAAAAAGTCGAAGTCGGGCAAGTCTTGCTTCGCATTGATCCCACACGTTTCACCGCTTCTTTAGGAGAGAGCAAGGCTGAAGTGTTGGCCTTGAAAGCTCGTGCTGCACGCTTGGAAGCCATCGCCACCGGGGAAATTTTCAAAGCACCCGAAGAGGTGATGAAAGAGGCACCGCAAGTTGTTGAAATGGAACGGCGGTTTTGGGAAACCAAAACCCAAGAGCTCAATACAACACTGAGCATTGCGCGCGATCAGCTCAACCAGCGTCAGCAGGAGCTGCGTGAGACCATCGCGAACCGAGACCAAGCGGCTTCCAGTTGCAATCTGACATCGGAAGAGTTGGCAGTTACCCGACCTTTGCTTAAAAGCGGTGCGGTCTCTGAAGTGGATTTGTTGCGACTGCAGCGCGATGTAGCGCGTTTTTGCGGAGAGGCTAAAGCGGCGGGTGCTCAGATAGGACGCATACAGGCAGCGATTCAAGAAGCTGAGCGCAAGGTCCAGGAGTCTGAACTTAATGCACGCAATTTGGCACGCGTTGAGTTGTCGGAAGCGCGAGCCAAGCTTTCCTCATTGGAGCAAGGACAGCTGGCTTTGCAAGATCGCGTTAAGTTGGCAGAAGTCCGCTCACCTGTGCGCGGTACGGTCAACACATTGATGGCCAACACCATTGGCGGCGTCGTTCAACCAGGCAAAGATATTCTGGACATCGTCCCCATGGACGATACCTTGCTCTTGGAAGTGCAGATCAATCCTAAAGACATCGGTTTCTTGCATTTTGGCCAAAAAGCCGAGGTCAAATTCACCGCATATGACTTTGCGATTTATGGCGGTTTGTCAGGCTTGGTCGAGCAGATTGGCGCCAATACCATCACGGATGAGCGTGGCAACTCCTTTTATATCGTGAAGGTGAGGACCGATCGTGTCCATGTGGGTGATGACTCGCGCCCCATCATTCCCGGCATGCAGGCAGAAGTGCACATTCTGACTGGACAAAGAACGCTGATGCAGTACTTGCTCAAGCCAATTTTGCGTGCCAAGGCCAACGCTTTGACCGAGCGCTGAAAGACATTGAGGACGACATGCCAGCAAAGCCCGTTTTAATCGTCACCCAAGACAATCACCTGTGGACTGCATGGCAACAACTGGAGCAATGGGGCTGGCAGTGCAAGCGAGGGCTCAGCATGGACGATCTCCAGCATTGGCACAGCACTGGCAATGACCTTGCAGTGATCGATATGGATTTGCCGACATTGGCTGCTATGGATACGAGGCAGCGTTTGCAGCTGTGGGGCGCAATGCGTGTCTTGTTGTTGAGCAAGCATCTGCATGATGATCAGGGACGTGCGGTATTGGCACAAGGTGCCAGCGGATATGCACACGCTTATGCACCATCGGAAATGCTTTCACGCATTTTGCAAAGCTTGGAGGAAGGTGCAATCTGGATGGGGCGTAGTCTGTTGCAGCGTTTGCTCAAAGATATTGATCAGAGGCTGCCTCCTGAAAAAATCTCTGCTGACTGGCAGCAGCACTTGTCCATTCGTGAAAAAGAAGTTGCCCAATTGGCATCGGTTGGGCAAACCAATGCCGAAATTGGTCAACAACTTGGCATCACAGAGCGTACCGTGCGAGCTCATCTTTCCGCTGTATTCGAGAAGTTGCGTGTGGTCGACCGTTTACAGCTGGCACTTAAAGTGCATGGTATTCGCCCTTAGGGATGAGGGGTCTTGTAGGAAAACGCCTCTTTTTAAAGAGGCGTTTTGCTTTGTGCAATGTATGTTTGTGCTGAGTTCGTCGCAATTTCAAGGCTTTCACGACATAGCCCTCAGTCATTGGCTTTGAGGCCAATATCTTTGTTTAGTAGCAACACCTAGCATGTCTTCATCGGCGGAAGATCCGCCCAAGCACATGCTGGAGATTTGGCTATGGCAAACAACTTTGTAACTGTGACGCAGTTGGTCGGACAAGCCTGGGTTCGTACCGCAGATGGCAACTTGCAGCCGCTTCGTGTGGGAATGCAATTGCCTGTGGATGCTGAAGTGGTCACAGCGGCAGGGAGCCAACTGACGCTACAAGGTGATGTTCAGGGGCAGGTTCAGGTTGCAGAGAGCCAGCAAATTACGTTAAACCAAGACATATTCGATCTGCCAAATCCCAGTGAAGCTGCTATTGCGCGTCCAGAAACTACGGATGTGAATGCGCTGATTGCAGCGCTGAATGCAGGCGAAGATCCTCTGGAAGAGCTTGATCCTACTGAGGCTGTGTTGTCGGGCGGTGAGGGTGCTGGAAGCACGTATGTGCGGCTGGCCAATGTGATTGAAACCACGCAGCCTTTGAGCTTGGAATATCCACGTTTTACACCAGGCGTTGAAGACAATCAGCGTTTGGGCGGTGCTGCAGGTATTTTTGCCGGTGATGAAAGAGAGACTTGGACTGTTCCCACTTTGTCGGTAAGCGACGCTGGGCGTATTGAAGAGGGGGGAGTGGCAGTCTTTGGTATCAACCTGAGCAACCCCTTGCCTTTTGCCACCACCGTGACGTTTGAGCTGAGTGGTGATATTGAGCCTGAGGATATCGACGGTCTGCCATCTGTCTATATCCAAGGTCAACCTGTCCCTGTGATTGCCAATCCTGATGGCACATACTCGTTCCAGCTGCCACCAGGCGTTGCAGGCGATATTGAAATCCGTCTCCAAACCACGGATGACAATATTTTTGAAGGTGATGAAACCATTACCCTGACAGCCACTTTGACGGGTGGAGATCTGCCCGCTGGCATTACAGATACAGGTGTTGGTGTTATCACAGACCTCGAAGGTGCAGGCGCTGATGTGCCTAAGCTCACGGTGGACGATGCAGGCACGGTCCAAGAAGGCCAGAACGCTGTGTTCCAGATGGCCTTGGACAAGGCGATCGACGCAGAGACCACGATGAGCTTTAAGCTCAACTTGGGTACGGCCGAAGCGGACGACGTGGGCAACCCCTCGGTGTTCATCAACGGCGCAGCTGTGACTGTGTCCGGCCCTGATGCTGACGGCAACTACACCTTCCAAGTGCCTGCGGGTACCACCGATGGCATCGAAGTGCGTGTGCCTACGACCGATGACTTGGTCTACGAAGGCGCTGAAACCTTCACTTTAGACGCCACATTGACCGGCA
>JBJEZV010000320.1:0-3283 GCA_051887595.1 Comamonas sp. | reverse complement strand
AGCATGAACACGGTGGGGCGGCCTTGTTCGGCGACGTGGCGGATGATGGAATCGGTCAGCACTTCCCAGCCTTTTTTGCTGTGGCTGGCCGCCTGGCCCTCTTCTACCGTCAGGCAGGTGTTGAGCAGCAGCACGCCGTTGTGCGCCCATTTGACCAGGGAACCACCGGGATTCGGAAATGGCGGAAAGGGCACACCCAGATCGCGCTGGATTTCTTTGAAGATGTTTTGCAGCGAAGGCGGCAAACGCACGCCCGGGGCGACCGAAAACGCCAGCCCTTCGGCCTGACCGCGACCGTGGTAGGGGTCTTGACCGAGGATAACGACACGCACATCTTCAGGCGCGGTGAGCTCCAAGGCGCGCAGCGGCTGCGGCGGGAAGATCACCGCCCCCGCATCCAAGCGCTGCTGCAAATAACCCAGCAATTGGGCGCCCACGGCTGAAGCGAAGTAATCGTCGACCAAGGCTTGCCAACCACTGGCCACGGGCCAATCGACAGGGTTGGCGCTCATCAATTGCGTAGCATCAGGCCTTGGTGTATCGGTCATTGCAAAGTACTTTCTATTCCAAAACAAGCACAGACAATGGCAAGCCGCTATGGCTATAGAAGCAGCTGCCGCATGGACATGCTACTGCAGCACTTGCATGGGACTGTTTTGCAGGGTTTCAAGCAAACAGCTTGGCCAGGGCTTCTCCGGGCTCCTTGGCGCGCATGAACGCTTCGCCGACCAAGAAAGCGTCGATGCCGGCATCGCGCATGGCCTGTACATCGGCGGGTGTGGCGATGCCGGATTCGGTCACCAAGATGCGGTCAGCAGGCACATCTTTTTTGAGTGCGATGGAGGTTTGGATGTCGACCTCAAACGTGCGCAGATTGCGGTTGTTGATGCCCACCAACGGGGTCTTGAGCTTCAGTGCACGCTGCAGTTCTTGCGCGTCGTGCACCTCAACCAGCACCGCCATGTCCAGGCTGTGGGCGATCTGTTCCATCTCGGCCATTTGTGCATCGTCGAGGCAGGCGGCAATCAACAGCACGCAGTCCGCGCCCATGACGCGCGACTCGTAGATTTGATAGGGATCGACCATAAAGTCTTTGCGCAGCACGGGCAGCAAAGTGCTGGCGCGGGCTTGCTTGAGGTAATCCGGCTGGCCTTGGAAGAACTGGCGATCGGTCAGCACCGACAGGCACGCTGCGCTGATCTTGCCATTGCCCACCATATAGCTTTGGGCGATATCCACGGGGTCAAAATCGGCGCGGATCACGCCCTTGCTCGGGCTGGCTTTTTTGACTTCAGCGATCACACCGGCTTGGCCCTTGGCGATTTTTGCGCGGATGGCGCCCACAAAGTCGCGCGTGGACACGCGGCTTTCCGCATCGCGGCGCACTTCGGCCAAAGGCTGGGATTTTTTGGCTGCAGCCACTTCCTGGACTTTGACGTCGCAGATTTTTTGCAAGATATCGGACATGGTGTGCTTTCGGTTCGTGGGGACAGCGATCAGGCTGTCATGTGGCGGCTGTAGTCCACCAGTTGTTGGAGTTTGCGCAGTGCGTCACCACTGTCGATGGCGGCCTGCGCGCGCTGCAAACCGGCTTGGATCGATGGCACGACATTGGCTGCATACAGCGCGGCACCTGCGTTGAGGCAGACGATATCGCGCGCTGGGCCCGCCTCGCCTTGCAGCACGCCCATGAGCATGGCTTTGGAGTCTTCGGGCGTTTCGACTTTGAGTGCCCGCGTGCCCGCCATGCGCAGGCCAAAGTCTTCGGGGTGAATCTCGTATTCACGCACCAGGCCGTCTTTGAGTTCACCCACCAGCGTACCTGCACCCAAGCTGATTTCATCGAGCCCATCGCGGCCATAGACGACCAGCGCATGCTCCGCGCCCAAGCGCTGCAAAGCGCGCACCTGAATGCCCACCAAGTCTTCGTGGAACACGCCCATCAAAATATTGGGGGCAGAAGCCGGATTGGTCAGCGGGCCAAGGATGTTGAAAATGGTGCGCACGCCCAGCTCTTTGCGCACGGGCGCGACGTTTTTCATGGCCGGGTGGTGGTTGGGCGCAAACATAAAGCCGATGCCCACGTCGCGAATGCAATCGGCAATCTGTTCGGGCTGGAGGTTGATGTTCACGCCCAGCGCTTCCATCGCATCGGCACTGCCGGATTTGCTGCTCACGCTACGCCCGCCGTGTTTGCTGACTTTGCCGCCCGCCGCTGCAATCACGAAGGTCGCGCAGGTGGAGATATTGAAAGTGTTCGCGCCGTCGCCGCCGGTGCCCACGATGTCCACCAAGTTTGTGCGATCGTGCACGTGCACTTTGTTGGAAAACTCGCGCATGACTTCGGCTGCGGCCGAGATCTCGCCAATGGTTTCTTTTTTCACACGCAGGCCGGTGATGATGGCGGCCGTCATGACGGGCGAGAGTTCGCCGCGCATGATCTGGCGCATCAGGTCCAACATCTCGTCGTGGAAGATTTCGCGGTGCTCAATGGTGCGCTGCAGCGCCTCTTGGGCAGTAATCACGCTCATGGCTGTCCTTTGCTATGGCGATAGAAGCTGTTAGCCTAGATGCAGAGCAATTTTCAGATAGTTTTCTATCTGAAATGCTTGCTGCACCTAGGCAGGCTGCTATCCAAACAACAAGGCCGCAAGGCTTGCGCCTGCGGCCGGGGTTTATTTTTGATCCAGAAAGTTTTTGAGCATGGCGTGGCCATGTTCGGTCAAGATGCTTTCAGGGTGAAACTGCACGCCCTCCACGGCCAGCGTCTTATGGCGCACGCCTTGGATCTCGCCGTCCTCGCTGGTCGCGGTGATCTGCAGGCAATCCGGCAACGTAGCTTTGTCGATCACCAGCGAGTGGTAACGGTTCACGGTGAACTGCGCGGGCAAATCGGCAAATACGCCTTGCTGATCGGTGGAGATGACACTGGTTTTGCCATGCATTTGCTGGCCAGCACGCACGATGTTGCCACCAAAGGCCGCGCCAATGCTTTGGTGCCCCAGGCACACACCGAGCACCGGCAGTTTGCCCGCAAAGTGCTGGATGGCCGCCACCGAAATGCCCGCTTCTGTGGGCGAGCTGGGGCCGGGCGAGATCACCACACGTTCAATGCCCTTTTCTGCCACCAACGCGATGACGGCATCCAGTGTGATTTCGTCGTTGCGCACCACGGTCACCTCTGCGCCCAGCTCACCGAAGTACTGGACGATGTTGTAGGTGAAGCTGTCGTAGTTATCAATCATCAAGAGCTTCATTCCAGGCCCTCCTCCACCAGTTCTGC
>JBJEZV010000319.1:0-3308 GCA_051887595.1 Comamonas sp. | reverse complement strand
GGATTTGAGACGGTGACCATTGTTTTCCAAGGTGAAGTCAGCCACCGCGACTCCCATGGCGCCGGGGGCACTATTGGCCCCGATGAAGTGCAGTGGATGACTGCTGCCAGTGGCCTGTTGCATGAGGAGTTTCACTCCGAAGCTTTTGCGCAGCGTGGTGGAACGCTCGAGATGGTGCAGCTGTGGGTGAATTTGCCTGCGCGCTTCAAAATGCAAGCTCCGCGCTATCAGGCCCTCACGCGCAACCATATCCCGAGCGTGCCACTGCCACATCAAGCGGGCCTGGTACGGGTGATTGCAGGCGACTACAACGGCCAAGCCGGCGCAGCCATGACTTACAGTCCAATGAATGTCTGGGATGTCCGTCTGCACGCGCAAGGTGAAGCCCATCTAGAACTGCCTGAGGGGCATACCTTGATGCTGATGGTCGTGCGCGGCGTGGTGCAAATCAACGGCCAGACAGCACGTGCAGGCCAGTGGTTGCAAATGTCGCGAGAAGGCGTGGGTGTAAACCTTCAGGCCGACGCCGATGCCATTGTGCTGGTGTTGGGCGGCGAACCCATCCACGAGCCCATCGCAGGGCAAGGACCCTTTGTGATGAACACCCGTGAAGAGCTGGCCCAAGCCTTTGGGGATTTTTACGCCGGCCGCATGGGTCAAATGGCCCCCACGCACTAGCCGATCTTCGGCAGGTCGGAGGACAAGCCAATGCGTCCACCGCCCTTTTCATCGATCCATTGATTTCGTTGGCGCACCCCTGCATGGGGGTGGGTCGTAGGGCAGTTTTGCCCGTTTTCCTCCCTCACTTTAAGGAGATTTCCCATGTCACAACGTAAGCCTTATGTGCGCCTGGACAAGAACGATGCTGCTGTGCTGCTGGTTGACCACCAAACAGGTTTGCTGTCGCTAGTACGTGACATCGACCCCGACAAGTTCAAAAATAACGTGCTGGCCTTGGCCGATATGGCGGAGTACTTCAAGATGCCCACCATTTTGACCACCAGCTTCGAAACCGGCCCGAATGGCCCCTTGGTTCCCGAACTGAAGGCCCAGTTCCCAGACGCACCCTACATTGCTCGCCCCGGCCAGATCAACGCTTGGGACAATGAAGATTTCGTCAAAGCCGTAAAGGCCACCGGGAAGAAGCAGTTGATCGTGGCAGGTGTGGTGACCGAAGTGTGCGTTGCCTTTCCTGTGCTGTCTGCGCTGGCCGAAGGCTATGACGTGTTTGTCATCACCGATGCTTCGGGCACATTCAATTCCATGACGCAGCAAGCCGCATGGAGCCGCATGGAACAAGCCGGTGCGCAACTGATGACGTGGTTTGGCGCTGCCTGCGAACTGCACCGCGACTGGCGCAACGACATCGAAGGTCTGGGCGCGCTGTTCAGCAACCACATTCCCGACTACCGCAACCTGATCAACAGCTACACCACGCTGACCGCTGCCAAATAAGCCGGCCCCACGCAGCGCCCGCCGCAGGTGCGGCGCTGCCTCTTTGTGTGCACTTGTGCATGTTTTTCAGCCACCGATCGGTGGCTGTTTTTCTGTCGTTGATCCCTTGGCGCGGAACACCTACTGCGCTGTGTGCCATGTCTGCTCCTTTTGCTCTCAACACTGCTGCTCCCCACTTTCCCCCCCGCGACACACTGTCGGCGGAGGACCACCGGCAAGCCGATCGATTGCTGTGCCTTTTGGTCGTGCTTTCTGGCTTACTGTCCCTGCCCATCGCCAGCGTTTACTCCACGACCGATATAGCCCGCTGGTGGGGCCCCGGTTTGGCATTGGCGGCCATTGCTCTCACTGCGGGCTGCCGCAGCACGACCTTCAGCCGCTTCGGGTTGCCGCTGCTGCTCTGTGCCACGGTGGTGCTCCACATCCAGGTGTCGCTGGGACAGGCGGAGTTTCACTTTGGCGTGTTTGTGACGTTGGCCCTTGTCATGGTCTACCGCGATGCGCGAGTGGTGCTGACCTGCGCCGGGTTGTTTGCGGTGCACCACGTGCTTTTTGACCGCTTGCAAGCTTGGGGCTGGAACCTGTACTGCACCCCTGAAGCCAACTTTGCACGCATGCTGTTGCACGCGCTGTTTGTGATGGTCCAAACCGGGGTGGAATGCTGGATCTTGCGCCAACTCAATGCCGCTTTTCGACAGGGCTTGGAATTGCAAACCTTGGTGCATGCGGCCCAGCGACAAGGCCAGCTGCATTTACAGCTTCAGGACATCGTGGTGCACACCCCTTTGGCACAAGCTTTGCAGCGGTTGTTCGTCCAGCTCCACCACACGGTGTCGACCGTGGCCACAGCGGTGACGCAAGTGCAACACACCAGCCAAGCTATCGACCACGGCAGCGAAGAATTAACGGCGCACACCCAGCAGGCCACCTTGGCGTTGCACACCACACACACGACCACCGCCCAAGTGCTTGCCATGGCCAACGACACCCATGCCCAAGCCCACAGCGGTCACGCGCTATCCCAACAAACGCACGCTGCAAGCACCGAAGGCCAAACGCTGGTCGAGCAATTGGAGCAGCGAATGCAAGAGGCCCAATCGCACACCCAGGCCATTCATGGGGTAGTGGAAGTCGTGAATGGCCTGGCCTTTCAAACGAACTTGTTGGCACTGAATGCCGCCGTGGAAGCAGCCCGGGCGGGCGAGCAAGGACGTGGCTTTGCTGTGGTGGCACAAGAAGTCCGCACACTGGCCTTACGAAGTGCAGCTTCTGCGAGAGAGATTCAGCAACTGGCACTCAACGCCCAAAGCAGCGTGCAGGCTGGGAGTGACATCAGTAGTCAAGTACATACCACCATACAGCGCTTGCGCAGCAGTGCACAAGCAACTTCGGAAAGCATGAAAGTCATTGTCAACGCAGCCCAATCCCAGCAAGAGGCGCTTGCACACATGAATGGCGATTTAGAAGCTTTGGAACAAACCATGTCCCGCAACACACTGCTAGCAACACACTCAGCACAAGCCGCGCGCGACCTAAAAACCCAAACCTCCGCCATGGCACGCAGCATTGAAGCTTTTGCGCTGTGAGCACTCTAGGGTGTAATACCTGACTAAGCCAGTGTTAGCGTAGGCGCCGAATTAAGCTGGACGTGTCCCAACGCCCTCCGCCCATGCGCTGCACATCGGCGTAGAACTGATCAACCAACGCCGTCACGGGCAACCGTGCTCCGTTGCGTTTGGCCTCGTCCAGCACCAAACCCAAGTCCTTGCGCATCCAGTCCACGGCAAAGCCAAATTCGAACTGGTCTGCAATCATGGTGGTGCCGCGGTTGTCCATCTGCCAGCTTTGCGCCG
>JBJEZV010000318.1:0-3318 GCA_051887595.1 Comamonas sp. | reverse complement strand
CCAAAGCGGCGGATGATGTCAGCCGCATGCGCTTCGAGTTTGCCAATGCTCAGCCAGCCAGACTTGCCTACGGCGTCATCGCGGGTGAGCAGCATGTTGTGCGCCAAGCCCATGGCAGGCACGGCGCCACGGCCCAAACGCTCTTCTGGCACAAAATGCAGGCCCAGCGCACGGCGCTGGCGCGGGTTCAAGCGCCCAGCAGCTTTGCCTGCCACGTGAATCATCGCGGCCTCGGCGCGCGTGTCTTCACCCGACAGCGCATATAGCAGCTCTTGCTGGCCATTGCCCGAGACACCGGCAATGCCCACCACTTCCCCGGCGCGCACTTCAAAGTTCACGTCGATCAGGTCCATGCCGAACTGGTCTTGCTTTTTCAGCGTCAGGCCTTGTACGCGCAACACCGTCTCACCGGTCTGCACTTCGCGGTACTGCAGTGCAGGCGGCTCGGCACCAATCATCAGGCGCGACAGCGATGCGTTCGACTCTTCTTGCGGGTTGCAGTAGCCCGTGACCTTGCCGCCACGCAGCACCGTGCAGGCGCTGCACAGTTCGCGAATCTCGTGCAACTTGTGGCTGATGTAGAGAATGGAACAGCCTTCAGAGGCCAGCTTGCGCAGCACCACAAACAGCTTTTCCACGGCCTGGGGCGTGAGCACCGAGGTGGGCTCATCCAGAATCAGCACGCGAGGATCGGTCAGCAAGGCACGGATGATTTCCACGCGCTGCATCTCACCCACCGACAGCGTGTGCACTGGGCGCGTGGGGTCGATGTCCATGCCGTATTCGGCACCTTTTTCTTCGATGCGGCGCGTGACTTCCGCCAGCGACATGCTCTTGTCCAAGCCCAGCCAGACGTTCTCGGCCACCGTCAGCGTGTCAAACAGGCTGAAGTGCTGGAACACCATGGCAATGCCCAGTGCGCGGGCTTCTTGCGGGTTGCGGATGTGCACCGGCTTGCCATCGAACAGCACCTGGCCTTCGTCAGGCTTGACAGTGCCGTAGATGATCTTCATCAGCGTGGACTTGCCAGCACCGTTTTCACCCAGCACGGCATGCACTTCGCCGGGCAAAACCTTCAGCGCGACCCCGTCGTTGGCCACAACGGCCGGGTAGCGCTTGGTAATGCCCACCAACTGCAGTCGCGGTGGCGCTTCACCGGGCGTGGGGGGGGTTTGGGGGGAATTCATGCGCGAGATATTCTCAGTGTAAAAAAACAGGTGAAGAATCTGCCTTCCGGCAAATTCGGCGCAGACCTTGAGCTAAAGCTATATGTTTCATAGCTGCAAGGCGGTATTCTTTACAGCGTCTCTCAGCCAGGCACCCGCACTCGAATGGTGGGTGCGGTCGTGCCACAGCTGGTAGTAACGCATCATCGGCAGATCCACTGGCGGCGGCAAAATCGCCAACGGCAACTGTGCCGCATAGCGTTCGCAAAACTGCCGTCCTGTGGTCAGCACTAGCAAGCTCGATGCCACCATTTGCGGCATCAAGCTGAAATGGGCGCAGCGCACGGCGATGTGGCGGCGCAAATTCTGGGCTTCCAACGCCATGTCCACCACACCCTTGGCACCGGGGTGCGTGGGCATGGGCGCAATGTGTTCGGCAGCCAGCCATTCTTCTGACGTCCAGCCACGGCGCACTGCAGGGTGTTGCTGACTGACCAGACAGACCATGTCGTCGGCAAACAGCTGGGCCATGCGCAGCTCTGCAGGGGGTTCAGGCCAGTTGCCAATGACCACATCGACCTGGCCGTGGGCCAGCTGCTCGCCATAGTCCACGTCGTGGCTCAGCGCCACGATTTCGATGGCGCACAGGGGCGCTTCTTTCTTCAGGTGAGCCACCAGCTTGGGCAGAAACATGGGGTCCAGATAGTCGCTGGCGGCAATGCGAAACACGCGCTGCGAACTGCGCGGATCAAAGGCGCGTGCATCGATAAACAGGCTTTCGGCGGCTTGCAAGATATCGGCCGTGGGCTCCAGCATGCGCAAGGCCACATCAGTGGGCTGCATGCCGCTGCCCGAACGCACAAGAATAGGATCGCCTGCCAGTTCACGCAGGCGCTTGAGCGCCGTAGACACCGCCGGTTGGTGCATGCCCAGACGCACAGCCGCCCGCGACACACTGCGCTCGGCGATCACCGTGTGCAGTACGCGGATCAGATGCAGATCGATCTTTTCAAAGGGCGTGGTGTCTCGCATGAAAGAAATAAGGGCCGCTTGTGCGACCCAGTATGCCAAGGCATGAAGTTGTGTAGGGCAGGGATTGTGCGGTGGTCAGTGTTGTTGAACAGCTTCGCCGGTCAGCGCAGCTTCATCTAGTTTGGCTTGCCAATAGGCCAAGCGTGCGTTGTGGCGCTTCATGATGGCCGCATCAATTGCCTCGCGGTGAATGCCTGAGTAGTCTTCCAGTTCATCAAGCAACTGCAGCATCTTTTGCTCCATCTGCGACATTTGCTCCATCAACTTTTGCTGGGGCACGGTGTCGGTATTCAAGGGATTGGCCAACAGGGCCAGCAACTTGCTGTTTTGCGTGGCGTCGTCCACGCCCATGCCGCGGCAAGCTGCGTCGTAAGCAGCCCGCAGCGTATTGAATTCTTCCATGCGCTCGTTAAAGCCTTCGCTGAGCACCTGCCGCAAATGCGCTTCGGCTTGCAAATAGGCTTCATGGGCGCGTTGGACTTCGGCTTCACGCTGCAGCCGCTCGGACTTGGTGCGTGGGCCTTCCAGGCGGAACAGCACCGCAAAGATCACCACCGCAGCCGCGCCATACCACAGCAGCCAATCGGACGGAACTTCAAAAGCACCCCACGCTAACAAAGCTGTCCCCGCCCAAGCGCCCAAATAAATGAACTGGCTTTCCATGCGCACTTCGCGCGGCACAGGAATGGGGGCCAGCTTGACCAGGGAGTGAAACTGCGAAGGCTCTTTGGCCTCGGGCGCCTTGAGCTTAGACAGGCGCTGAGCAACATCATCAAGGTGAAACTCTTGCGCCTGCGCCCCGACTGGACTCGTTCCCGACCAGAACTTGAGCGAACTTGTGGCGCGGCGCAAGAAGTTGGTAAAGCTCATGGTGGGAGGGAGTGTTGAGAAAAGTTGGCGAAAGGCTAAAAAACAGGCAGGCCATTACACAGCAAAGCCACGTGCATGGAAATTGCTAGCACTTGCAGTCATGACGCAGCATGCGCCCCGGGCCTACATCAACGTCGACTGTATTACGGTAGACGCATGAGGTGCATACGGAAGTCTATATGCCATGCTGATTTCAGGGTGGCTTAATCGTAAAAACACCGTCACACCGCAAGCCTATGTCCACACGACC
>JBJEZV010000317.1:2024-3344 GCA_051887595.1 Comamonas sp. | reverse complement strand
CGCAAGCCTTCCACATAGGCGTCAAAGCCTTTGCGCAAAGCTTCGGTAAACACCGCTGCCAATGGCAACACCAAAAACAGCAAGATAAAGGTCAGCGCAATGCCAATCAGTGTCCAGCGCACCCAGCGCGGCTCGGTCACAGACAGCTTCTCGGGCTTGCTGCCCTTGCGTGGCGCTGTGAGGCGGTAGGCCACCAGCACCGCCGCAAAAACCACCGCCAGTACGCCCAGCAAAAAGTAATGTTGCGCGTTCATGCTGGCGCTCCTGCGTGACGACGCTGCCAAGCCTGCAAGGCATTGATCACCAGCAGCAGCACAAACGAGATGACGAGCATCACCACGGCCACTGCCGTAGCCCCTGCATAGTCATATTGCTCCAACTTGCCGATGATGATCAGCGGGGTGATTTCCGAGACCATGGGCATATTGCCGGCAATAAAGATCACCGAGCCATACTCACCCACAGCACGGGCAAAAGCCATGGCAAAGCCAGTCATCAAAGCGGGAAGGATGCTGGGCAAAATCACTTTATAGAAGATTTGCCAACGCGAAGCGCCCAAACTGGTAGCTGCTTCTTCGAGCTCTTTTTCTGTGTCCTCCAGCACTGGCTGCACCGTGCGCACCACAAATGGCAAGCCAATAAAAATCAGCGCAATCACGATACCGTTGGGGTTGAATGCCAGTTGAATGCCCAAGGGCTCCAAGTACTGGCCGACCCAGCCATTGCCTGCAAGCAAGGCAGTCAGCGAAATGCCCGCCACCGCCGTGGGCAGCGCAAAGGGCAAATCCACCAGCGCGTCCACGATTTTTTTGCCTGGAAACTTGTAGCGCACCAGCACCCAAGCAATCAAGAGCCCAAAAACCAAGTTCACACAGGCCGCCGCAAATGAGGCGCCAAACGTCAGCTTGTATGAAGCCACAACGCGCGGTGCGCTCACAGCTTCCCAAAACTGATCCCAGCTCAGTTCAAACGTTTTGAACACCAGTGCGGACAATGGAATCAGCACGATGATGCTCAGACAAAACAGTGTGTAGCCCAAGGTCAGCCCGAAACCGGGCAAAACGCGCTTAGCGCCACGCCCACGGCGGGCCGGGGCTGTAGCGCTAAGACTTGGGCTGGCGGGGGATGCAGCAACCATGATTTCCCTGTCAGCCAATCGTTGTTGTTATCGGTGATGCATTCAGCAGAACCTGCTGAGAATCACTTTCCGGGGGTGTAGATTTCGTCGAACTTGCCGCCGTCGTTGAAGTGCACTTTCTGTGCTTCGCCCAGCGAGCCAAAGTATTTGCCCACGGTGAATTGCTTGAGCGGCTTGAAGAC
>JBJEZV010000317.1:0-1924 GCA_051887595.1 Comamonas sp. | reverse complement strand
GACTCGAACGTGATCAGCACATCGCCGATGTTGCGCTGCAAGAAGATGGCCGTGGCATCACGGCCACCCTTGCCCAGCACTGGCACGTTTTTGTACAAATCCTTCACAAAGGCTTGGGCGTCCGCATCCGAACCACCGGCTTCGCGCACAGAGCCCCAGGCGGCCAGATAAGCATAACGACCATTGCCGCCAGTCTTAGGGTTTACTACGACCACTTTGACATCAGGACGGGTCAGATCCTTCCAGTCCTTGATGTTCTTGGGATTGCCGTGGCGCACCAAAAACAGCATGGTCGAGGTGGTGGGGGAAGCATCGTGCGGAAACTGCTTGGCCCAGTCCTTGGCGACGACGCCGTTGCTGGCCAAAAATTCAATATCGGTCGTGGTGTTGAAGGTCACCACGTCGGCAGGCAGGCCATCATTAACTGCGCGCGCTTGGGCACTGGAGCCTCCGTGTGCCTGGTCAATCTTGACCTCCTGGCCTGTGGTTTTCTTGTAATAGGCCGTGAACGCTTGGTTGTAGTCTTTGTAGAACTCACGCGCCACATCGTAGGAAACGTTCAAGATCTGGCTCTGGGCGGAAGCCAAGCCACTGGCTGCCAGTGCGATGGACGCCAAAACGGTTTTGAGTTTCAAAGAATTCATGGTGTTGTCGCCTTGCTCATGGGAGCTTGTGTATTCGATGACGGGATTGTGAATCCTGATCTATAAAACTCAAAAGAATATATTATTTTAAATTTATCCATTTTTGGCATAAAGGAAAAATGAGCACGCTTGCGGCTACTGCTCGGCAGTTCTGTCCCATTTATGCCGCTTGCACTTGCTGCTGACCGCCCCAAGCCATGTCATCCAGCAAAGATTGCAGTAAAGCCTTGCCCAATGGCCATTCACCATGGCCCGATTCCACGTTGATATGCCCCGCGTTGGGCAAGCGCACAAATTCGCTGCCCCAAGCGCGGGCATACGCTCCTGCCAAGCGGATGGGGCAATAAGGATCATTGGTGCTGGCAACCAATACGCTGCGGTAAGGCAAGGGCTGGTAAGGCACGGGAGCGAAATCGACCAAGTGCGAACGGCGCTCCGGATCTGCAGGCGCAACCAGCAAAGCACTGCGTATGCGGCCGGCCGCCTCAGCGCCCAAATGGGCCGTCGTGATGCAGCCAAGACTGTGCGCCACCACGATCACGGGCTCTGGCCGCGAGAGGATCACCTCCTCCACCGCTTGCACCCAGTCGCTGCGCTTGGGCGTAAACCAATCTTGCTGTTCCACACGTTCGGCTTGCAACAAGCTTTGAGCCCACAGCGTTTGCCAATGCGCAGGCCCTGAGTTGCGCCAACCGGGGACGATGACAATACGGGGCTGGGATAGGGTCATGGCTCACACTCCTTTGGGCCGCTGATTGTGAAATCAACGCGCCCAGATCCCAACGATGGTTTTATTGTTTGGTTATGCGCATATGTATGTAGCTACTCACCATAAGCCGTGGCCACCGCCAAGTTCAGCCGTGCAACGTGGTTGCCAAGCTCACATGCACCCAAGCCGCATCGGCTGGCGCATGGTGCAAAGCTGCCTGCGCCAGTAAGCGTTCGCCCTGCGAAAGCTCTAATCCCAGTACAAAGTGGCTGCCACGAAAGGTGCGAGCGACCACTTTGGCCGGTGTACCCTGTTCAGACAACAGCACATGTTCTGGCCGCAATAGCACCTGCACGTCTTGTTGCACCACGTAATGCGGATGGGATGCAGGCAAAACACCCAGAACAGTCTGCAATTTGCCATCGGGCAAAGATTGCGCGTTCAGCCAACTGCCTTCACCGACAAATTCAGCCACAGCTCGAGTGGCAGGTGCTCCATAAACGTCGACCGCACTGCCCCATTGCTGCAATTGCCCATGGGACATCACGCCGATGTTGTCCGCCATGGCAAA
>JBJEZV010000316.1:2198-3353 GCA_051887595.1 Comamonas sp. | reverse complement strand
CATGCGGATAAAGCTAATGGTGCTGGCGCCTTGCGCGATCAGGCTTTTCTCTAGCGGACGCAAGGCGCCCAAGTTCAAGCTGGGCAATATAAAGCCCAGGCCGATACGTCCCACGATGATGAACCCCGCGAGTACCCACATGCTCGTGCTGGGGCCGGCCCAGAGCATGATGGCGAATGAGATGGCCAACAGCAGCATGCCAATGCTGACCAGCCAGTGTGTGGGCTGGCGATCGGCCATACGACCTACGAGCGGGATGGTCACTGCCAGCACTAAACCAGCAGGCAGCAGCAAGTTGCCCGCGTAGCTGGCTGACAGGCCCAGTCCCATTTGCATGAAAACGGGCAGCAAATACGTGGAACCAAACATGGCGGTGCCATAGATGAAGGCCACAATGCAGCCCATTACAAAGGGTTTGGAGCGAAACAGGCGCAAATCCATCAATGGCTTTTGGCCAGTGCGGGCCAAGCGCAGTTGCCATGCGATGAAGGCAGCCCAACACAAGGTGGAAATCGCCAGCAACCAAGCCGCCTGGGTATGGTCTTCATGAAACGCCACCAAGGCATTGAGCAGCGACAAAGTGCCTGCGCTGACCAGCCCGAGGCCGAGCACGTCGAGTTTGCCGCCAGCATCGCCTGTGGTGTGGCCGCCAGGTGCAGAAGAGGGCACCAGCTTGTAGGCCAGCCACAGCGACAGCAGGCACGGTGGAATCACCATGAAAAAGGTGCTGCGCCAGCCCAAGCCGTCGACCAACCACCCTCCCAATGCGGGGGCCAGCGCTGGGGCAAGTACGACCCCCATGCCAAAAATGCCGCCCGCACGCCCCTGCTCATTTGACTGGAACGCATGCAAGATGATGACGGCAGGAATGGGTTGAATGATGCCGGAGGCGATGCCTTCGGCCACGCGGGATGCCAGCAGGACACCAAAATGCTGGGCCAGCCCTCCCATCACGCCACCGACACCCAAAAGCAGCACTGCCCCGACGTAGGTCGCCCGGTAGCCAAAGCGTGCAAGCATCCAAGGCGTGACCAACATGGCAATCGTGGAAGCCACCATAAAGCTGGAGCTGATCCACTGCGCGCGTTCTTGGCCCAGACTGAAGTACTCACTCATGGCAGGAATGGCCACATTCACACTGGTGGCAGGAAGGAT
>JBJEZV010000316.1:0-2098 GCA_051887595.1 Comamonas sp. | reverse complement strand
AGGATTGAATTTCAAAGAAAATAAATATGCATTGGTTGTGCATTATTGGTGCATTAGATGTGCTAATTCTGGTATGAAAATTGCTCGTTTGCTCGGGGATAGGCAATTTTTTAGGATGAAAGCGTTAATTTGCTACATCTTGGAGTCACAGCATGCAACAGCACAAAATCCACAAGCGTTATTTTCTGGCCGGTATTTTGGGCGCTTTGGCATTGGGTGCGCCATTTATGGCGCATGCGGATAACAATTATCCAGATAAACCAATTAAGGTCATCGTGCCATTTCCACCAGGCGGTATTAATGACACCGTGGCACGTCCCGTCCTTAAGAAAATGGGCGATATTCTAGGCACCAGTTTGGTGGTTGAAAACAAACCCGGGGCCAGCGGCACGATTGGCACCATGGGCGCTGCCAAGGCAGAGCCCGATGGTTATACCTTGCTGCTGGGGGCTGCTAGCACCATGGCGGTGGTGCCGCACATGATCAAGGCGGTGACCTATAACCCCGTAACGGACTTTGTGCCGGTAGGAGGCATTGCTTCGGTGCCGAGTGTGCTGATCACAGGCAAGAAACAGGCATTTCCTGACTACGCCAGCTTTGTGAAGGCCGCTCAGCAAAAGCCCGGTACGTTGACTTTTGGCTCTGCGGGTGCAGGTACGTCGCACCATACACAGCAGACGTTTTTGAATCTGCAGCAAGGGCTGCAAATGCTGCACATTCCCTACAAAGGCAGCGGCCCAGCCATGGGGGATTTGCTGGGCGGACAGATTGACTTTTTGATGGATCCGATTTCCACGGCCATCGTGCAAATCCAAAGCGGCAAAGTGCAAGCCTTGGGTATTACCAGCGCTCAGCGTTCACCACTGCTGCCCCAAGTACCGACTTTTGCTGAGTTGGGTGTGAAGGATTTCGAAGTTAGTACGTGGTTTGGCTTGTTTGCTCCCAAGGGCACGCCAGCTGCCACGGTGCAGAAGGTGGAAGCTGCTTTGGCGCAAGCCCTCAAAGACGCCGAAGTCCAACAGTTTATGGATGAGCGCGGCATGAGCATTCTCAACAAGAACGCCGTCGCGATGCAGCAGTACGTGGCTGCAGAAAACCAGCTGTGGAAAGACGTGATCCAAAAAACCAAGATTGCCATCGACTAAAGCCATGCGTAGAACTTTGCCCCCACTGTCGGCGATCCGCCCCTTTGAAGCTGCGGCTCGTTTGGGCTCTTTCACGGCTGCGGCCGAAGAGATCTCACTCACCCAAGGAGCGGTGAGCCAACAGATCCGCAACTTGGAGCACTTCCTGAACAAGCGCTTGTTTGAGCGCCATGTGCGGCGGGTGGAGCTGACCGATGAGGGGAGGGAGTTCTATGCAGCTTGCGCCAATGCGCTGGACGAGCTGGAAAACGCCACACAAAGTGTGCTGGCGCGACGCTCGCACCAGATCATCAATGTCTCAGTACTGCCCACTTTGGCGATGTCGTGGCTGATGCCCAGGCTGTCAGAGTTCGCCGTAGCGTGCCCCGGAATTGAAGTGCGCATTTCGACCTCGATTGCGCCGGTGGACTTCAAGAGCAGCGATATCGATGTCGCGCTGCGGGTAGGGCGGCTGCCCGGGCGCAACTATGAGAAGTTTCAGCCCCACATTGACCTGAAGATGGTGGCAAGCTGGGATGGGGTGGTGGCCGATTATTTGTTCGATGACATTTTGGTGCCGGTCATCGCGCGCAAACTGCTGGCGCAGGGGCCGCAGATCGACCATGTGCAAGATATTTTGCGCTATCCCCTGATTCACACGGCCAGCCGTCAACACGCGTGGCGTGATTGGTTGGCCGCTCAGGGTGTGGAGCAGCCACTGCCCGAGAGCCAAGCAGTCTATGGTCACTTCTTCATGTCTTTGCAGGCGGCCAAAGCCGGGCAAGGGATTGCCATCGTGCCGCAAAAAATTGCAGAAATGCATGCAGGCACCAACTCTGACCTCGTGCCGGTGTGGCAAGCTGACTGCCCCAGCGCTGGGTCTTATTACCTGTTGATGCGGCAATCGGCGCTGGACAACGAAGCCGTTTGCCATTTCCGGGATTGGGTAAGAACGATTGCCGTGACCGAGTCTG
>JBJEZV010000315.1:1156-3356 GCA_051887595.1 Comamonas sp. | reverse complement strand
ATGAGCAGTGGAACATGTTCAATCGCAAACGCGATGCTGTTTCACGTGAAACAGAGCGCTTGAAAACCACCTGGGTGAACCCACGCAGCCTGCCCGCACAGGAATCTGAGAAGGTGCTGGGCAAGGCGATTGAGCGCGAGTACAACCTGTTTGATCTGTTGCGCCGCCCCGGTGTCGGCTATGCCGCGTTGATGGAAATGAACGAAGGCAAGCACGCGTCCGAGATTGTTTCACGTGAAACTTTGGGCGAGTTGCATACTGACGTGGTGGAACAAATCGAAATTGCTGCCAAGTACTCTGGCTATATTGATCGCCAAAAAGATGAAGTGGAGCGCGCAGCCCACTACGAAACATTGAAGCTGCCTGCTGACTTGGATTACATGCAAGTCTCGGCGCTTTCGATTGAAGTGCGCCAGAAGCTGCAAAAGCATCGTCCTGAAACGCTGGGCCAGGCCTCTCGTATTTCGGGCGTGACGCCTGCGGCTGTGTCGCTGTTGATGATTCACCTGAAAAAAGGTGGCTTCAAGGGTTTGACGGCTGCAGCCAAGGAGACGGTGCAATGAGCGGCCTGCGCCAACAACTGGAGCAGGGCGCCCAGCAGCTGGGATTGCGCTTGAGCGTGGAGCAGTTGGACAAGCTCATGGCTTTTCTGGACCTGCTGCAAAAGTGGAACAAGGTCTACAACCTGACCTCTGTGCGTGAACCGCAAGAAATGATGTCCTTGCACATGCTCGACAGCTTGGCAGCTGTCCCGGCTTTGCAGCGCCATGTGGCTTCGCTGGGCAAAGCTGCTGGCGAGCGCACGGCACAGCTGGACGTGGGCTCGGGCGGTGGTTTGCCCGGCGTGGTGTTTGCCGTGTGTTGCCCAGAGGTCGATATCCACTGCGTGGACACGGTGGCCAAAAAGGCTGCGTTCTTGCAGCAGGCGGCGGTCACGCTGAAGCTGCCCAATCTCAAAGGCATCCATGCACGCGTGGAGACGCTGCAAGGGCCGTACGAAATCATTAGCTGCCGTGCATTTGCCTCGCTGGTGGACTTCACGACGTGGTCGCGCGCGGCCATGGCCGATAGCGGCGCTTGGCTGGCGATGAAGGGCAAACATCCCCAAGACGAGATCGATGCGCTGGGCACAGACGTGCAAGTGTTTCACGTGGAACCTTTGAAGGTGCCGGGGCTGGAGGCAGAGCGCTGCATTGTGTGGGCGAAACCTGCCACTGACACAGATTGAATAAGCGCGTTGTGCGCGCCTCGCATAAACTCGGGTGAATTTCAATGCGAGGGCGGGGCGGCAGAACATGAGCAAGGCACTCCGCGTGCCGCATTGAAAGGCCAAGGCGCAAGCACTTGGCCTTTTCCGTTGGTGCCCCAGTGGCGCAGCGTTTTGTGTTTTCTTCGGGTCTTGTCGACCCTAGCTGTAGCAATCTCACATGGCCAAAATTTTCTGTATTGCCAACCAAAAAGGTGGCGTCGGTAAAACAACAACAGCAGTCAATCTGGCAGCCGGTTTGGCCAAAGTGGGGCAGCGGGTGCTGCTGGTTGACCTGGACCCACAAGGCAATGCCACCATGGGCTCCGGGATCGACAAGCGCGCCATGAGCTTGAGCGTATATGACGTGCTGCTGGAGTCAGCATCGATCCAAGAGGCAGCCAGCTACTCAGAAGCCTGCGGCTACCATGTGCTGGGCGCCAACCGTGAGCTCAGCGGTGCAGAGGTGGAACTTGTGTCTGTTGAGCGTCGCAATGAGCGCTTAAAAGCAGCGCTGCAAGCGGCCGATGCAGACTTTGACTTTGTGCTCATTGACTGTCCGCCCAGTCTGTCGATGTTGACGCTCAACGGCCTGTGTTCAGCCCATGGCGTGATTGTGCCCATGCAGTGCGAGTACTTTGCGCTGGAAGGCTTGACCGATCTGGTCAACACCATCAAGCAGGTACACGCCAATATGAACAAGAATCTGCAGATCATTGGTCTGCTGCGCGTCATGTTTGACCCGCGCACCACGCTGCAGCAGCAGGTCAGCGATCAGCTCAAGGCGCACTTCGGTGACAAGGTGTTCGACACCGTCATTCCACGCAATGTGCGTCTGGCCGAGGCGCCCAGCTATGGCTTGCCCGGGGTGGTGTTTGATCCCTCCGCCAAGGGCAGCAAAGCCTTTGTGGACTTTGCCAAAGAGATGGTGCAGCGCATATCAAAAAAGTGAGC
>JBJEZV010000315.1:0-1056 GCA_051887595.1 Comamonas sp. | reverse complement strand
GTGCTGCATGGCTGGGCGCCCGTGATGCTGCAGCGCTTGCCGTTTCCCAGCATCTTAGTGGGCAGCCGCAATGACCCCTATTGCAGCTTGGAGCGTGCCCAGCAGATGGCGCAGGCTTGGGGCTCGCAATGGGTGAATGCGGGTGCGGCCGGGCACATCAACAGCGACAGCGGGCTGGGGGCATGGGATGCCGGTCACGCCTTGCTGCAACAACTGATAAAGGACTAATGCCATGGTGACCAAAAAACCCAAGGGCCTGGGACGTGGCCTGGAAGCCTTGCTCGGCCCCAAGGTCGAAGACGCAGCGGTTGCTGATGTAGCCGCCAATGAAATGCCCAGCACGCTGCCTGTGTCGCAGATGGTGGCAGGCCAGTACCAACCGCGCACGCGCATGGACGAAGGCGCGCTGTATGAGCTGGCCGAGAGCATCAAAGCCCAGGGCATCATGCAGCCGATTTTGGTGCGCAAGCTCAGCCAGGGCGATCACGCAGGCAAGTACGAAATCATCGCGGGTGAGCGACGTTTCCGCGCCTCCAAATTAGCGGGGCTGGATACCGTGCCTGTGCTGGTGCGCGATGTGCCCGACGAAGCCGCTGCCGCCATGGCGCTGATTGAAAATATCCAGCGCGAAGACCTCAACCCGCTGGAAGAAGCCCAGGGCCTGGCGCGGCTGGTCAAAGAATTTGGCTACACGCACGAGCAGGCCGCGCAATCGGTGGGCCGCTCGCGCTCGGCCGCATCGAACTTGCTGCGCTTGCTCAATCTGGCTGAGCCTGTGCAAACCATGCTGATGGCCGGTGACATCGACATGGGGCATGCACGTGCATTGTTGGCGCTGGACAAGGCCGAGCAAATCACGGCGGCCAACCAGATTGCGGGCAAAAAACTCTCGGTGCGTGAGGCCGAAAATCTCGTCAAAAAAATGGCAGAGCAGGGCGATGCCAGCACCAGCGGCAAGAGCAAAAAAGTGGCCAAGTCGCGCGATGTGCAGCGCGTGGAAGAAGAACTGTCGGACTTGCTGATGGCGCAAGTCGAAGTGCGCGTGAAAAAGCGCGT
>JBJEZV010000314.1:23350-28726 GCA_051887595.1 Comamonas sp. | reverse complement strand
GTGCTGCGTAAAAAAGTGGCTTCGTCCCAGCTGAACAGCTGCACCAGCGTGCTGCCCACCATGGCGCCGCGCACATCAAAATCCGGCAAGCTGGCACGTTGGGCAAACTTGTTCCACGGACAGGCCAGCTGGCAGTCGTCACAGCCGTAAATGCGGTTGGCCATCAAGGGACGCAGCTCCAGCGGAATGGGGCCGTCGTGCTCAATGGTCAGGTACGAGATGCAGCGCCGCGCATCCACGCGGTGCGGTGCAACGATGGCGCCTGTGGGGCACGCATCGATGCAGCTGCTGCAACTGCCGCAATGGCCGGTGACGGGTGTGGTTTCGGGCAGTGCCATATCCACATAGATTTCGCCCAGAAAAAACGTCGATCCGGCTTCACGATTGAGCACCAGCGTGTGCTTGCCACGCCAGCCCTGGCCGCTGCGGCGCGCCAGCTCGGCCTCCATCACCGGCGCGGAATCGGTGAAGGCGCGGTGCCCCAGCGGCCCGACTTCCTGCGCGATGCGCTCGGCCAATTTTTGCAAACGGCTGCGCAAGACCTTGTGATAATCACGTCCCCGTGCATACAGCGAGACAATCGCTTCGTGCGGGCGCTCCAGGCGCTGCCATTCCACGCGCTGCCAGTCTTGCGGCGTGTGGCGCGGCAAATAATCCATGCGCGCCGTGATCACGCTAACCGTGCCGGGCACCAACTCCGCCGGGCGTGCCCGCTTAAGACCATGGGCTTGCATATAGTGCATTTGCCCATGAAAGCCATGTGCCAGCCATTGCAGCAGCCCATCCTCACAAGAGGATAAATCCACACCGGACACGCCAATTTGGGAAAATCCCAGCTCGCGGGCCCAGTCCTGCATCAAAGGAAACAATTGACTGCTGCACACCATATTCCTCCGATTGTAGAAACCGCTCCCCAAGACATGCGGGTCCTGACCTGGCAAGACGAGACAGCCACTGCGGCTTTTGCAGCGCAACTGGCAGGGCTGGCCGATCTGCGCAATGCCTATGTCACGCTGCATGGCGACTTAGGTGCGGGCAAAACAACTTTAGTGCGCCACTTGCTACGCAGCTTGGGTGTGCAAGGCCGCATCAAAAGCCCCACTTATGCGGTGGTGGAGCCGCACGAAGCCAGCGATCTGGCCATCTGGCACTTTGACTTCTACCGTTTTGACGACCCACGCGAGTGGGAAGATGCGGGTTTTCGTGACATTTTTGCCAGCGATGGACTGAAGCTGGCAGAATGGCCGCAAAAGGCCGCTTCGCTGACACCGCCTGCGGACCTAGCTATCTATATTGAAGCGATTGACGAAACCCAGCGCCGCGTCACTCTGTGCACCAGCACCGAGCGGGGACGGCGCATGCTGCAACATTGGCCCCAATGAGCGAAGACGCTGCGCAACCGATTTTCACGGCCTATCGGCCCAACCGTCGCACCTTGCTACAGGCTGGCAGCCTTGCCTTGCTGCTGTGTGGCAGGCAACAAATTGCGTTTGGCGCCTCCATCATGGCGGTGCGTGTATGGCCTGCGGAAGACTATTCGCGTGTCACGCTCGAATCCGACGTGCCGCTGGTAGCCAAGCAAACGCTGATTGATTCGCCGCCGCGTCTGGCCGTCGATATTGAAGGCCTGCAACTCAACAACGCGCTCAAAGAGCTGGTCGCCAAGGTGCGGCCGGAAGACCCCAATATTGCGGCCATCCGCGTGGGGCAAAACTCCCCCAATGTGGTGCGCTTGGTCATTGACCTCAAGCAAGAGGCCGTGCCGCAGGTGTTTTCGCTCAAACCCGTGGCGGCCTACCAGCACCGTCTGGTGTTTGACCTGTATCCCTCCAAGGCGGTCGATCCGCTGGAAGCGCTGATCCAAGAACGCCTGCGCGATGCCAGCAGCTCGGAATTGCCAGCAACACTGAGCCCGCCGCCAGCAGCCCCAGCGCCCGAGCACGATCCCTTGGGTGACCTGATCGCCCAACACAGCCGCAGCGAACCCGTGCCTGCAGCGCCCCAAGCTGCGGCACCTGTTGCGCCACCGCCTGCACCCACGCCCAGCAAGCCTGCAGCTTCACCGGCTGCGACTGCGCGCAAAACAGACCGCATCATCATCGTGGCGCTGGACCCCGGCCATGGCGGCGAAGACCCCGGAGCGATTGGCCCCAAAGGCACTTACGAGAAAGATGTAGTGCTCAAGATCGCCAAATTGCTGCGCGACCGCATCAACAAAAGCAGTATCAATGGCAGTCCCATGCGGGCTTATATGACACGCGACGGCGACTACTTTGTCCCCTTGGGCACGCGCGTGCAAAAGGCGCGCCGCGTGCAGGCCGATTTGTTCATCAGCATCCACGCCGACGCGTTTACTAAGCCCTCCGCTGCGGGAGCCAGTGTGTTTGCCCTGAGCCACAAAGGCGCCACCAGCACCGCCGCGCGGTGGCTGGCAGATAAAGAAAACCAGGCCGACTTGGTGGGCGGCATCAATGTGCGCTCGCAAGACCGTGCCGTGCAGCAGATGCTGCTGGACATGAGCACCACCGCCCAGATCAATGACAGCCTCAAGCTCGGCTCGGCCCTGTTGTCGCAAATTGGTGGCTTTGCCAAGTTGCACAAGCCGCGTGTGGAGCAAGCAGGCTTCGCCGTGCTGAAGGCGCCCGATATTCCCAGTGTGCTGGTGGAAACCGCCTTCATCAGCAACCCCGGTGAAGAACAAAAGTTGCGCAGCGCGGCCTACCAAAACAAGTTGGCTGACGCGATGATGGAAGGTATTCGCCAGTACTTCATCAAACATCCGCCCATGCCGCGTTCACGGTCTATATAAGCTGTGTCGCGCACATCGCCCTCAGCCCGCTGGCCTTTGCAGCGGGCTTTTTTGTTTGTGCCGTTTGCCTACATCCACGTGATGCCAGTTCCCTGCACTCACCTACACCACAGGCGCGCCTTGCCCGACGAGTGCCAGGCAGACCAACACACATACTTGCAGGCATCACCTTGAAAGGAGTGGATGATGCAAGTTCGTAAGACTTTCGCTGTTGGCTTGGCCCTCGCAGGTGCGCTTTCCATGATGGGTTGTGCCAACAACCAGCAACTGGGCACCGGCGTAGGCGCTGTGGGCGGAGCTGTACTGGGCGATGCAGTGCTCGGCGGCACCCTGGGCACTTTGGGTGGTGCAGCAGCTGGGGCTGTGATTGGCAACCAAATCGGCAAAAACCAAGACAACAAGTAAACATCGCCAACACTGGCAGCTGCAGCGCTGGCAGTGTATCCGCTAAGCAAAGAGCCAACTTCGGTTGGCTTTTTTGTGTGCGCAAGCAGCCTGCAGTGACTGGTGGTTGCAACACTTGCTTGCAAAGCCTCTAACAACTTTGCGTTTGATTCACAGAGTGACACGGCAAACGCAGGCACATTCAAAGCACTACATAACTTCGATGACAACAGCAATGACAACACGCAAAGTTTGGATACTGGCCGCCACCTTAGGAACAGCACTGACCTTGGGCGGTTGCGCCCACCACCCCAGTAACGCCCAAGTGGGCACCGGCGTCGGCGCCGTGGCCGGTGGTTTGCTGGGTGATGCGGTGTTTGGCAGCACCTTGGGCACTGTCGGCGGCGCTGCTGCAGGTGCGTTGATTGGTAACCAAGTGGGTAAAAACAGCGATGGTGGTCCTCGCCGTGGCCATCGCCGCCACCGTTAACCGGTCTTGGGATGCATCTGCTTTGGTCTCTCTCATGCAAGGAAGCCAAGTATGTGGCATCCCTACTTTTCCAGCAGCCACCCTCGGCTGCATAGAATGGTGCGGTGAACAACCGTCCTACGCCTGTTGCGGCAGATCGCCGCGCCATTCAAGACCTTCCTGATGAACTGATCAGCCAAATCGCCGCAGGCGAAGTGGTAGAGCGCCCTGCTTCGGTGGTGCGCGAACTGGTCGACAACGCGCTGGACGCTGGTGCCAGCCAAATTACCGTGCGTTTGCTGGCCGGCGGAGTGCGCTTGATCAGCGTAGAAGACGATGGCTGTGGCATTCCGCGCGAAGAGCTGCCCATTGCCTTGCGTCGCCACGCGACCAGCAAGATCCGTGATTTGCACGAACTGGAGCACGTGGGCACCATGGGTTTTCGGGGTGAGGCCTTGGCAGCCATCGCTTCGGTGTCCGAGACCTCGATTTGCTCGCGCCTGGAAGGCGAAGACAGCGCCTGGCTGCTGGAAGCGCGCAGCGGCGAACTGCGTCCTGCCGCACGCAACCGTGGCACGACACTGGAAGTCAAAGAACTGTTTTTCAGCACCCCAGCGCGGCGCAAATTTCTCAAAAGCGATGCCACGGAGTTGGCGCACTGCATTGAAGCCGTGCGTCGCCATGCGCTGGCGCGGCCCGAAGTCGGTTTTGCCATTTGGCATGACGGAAAACTCGTCGAGCAGTGGCGCGCTGTACCTGTGGACGATGAGGCCCAGCGCCACGATGCCTTGGCGCGCCGCTTGGGCGACGTGCTGGGCGAAGATTTCGTGCGCAACTCCATTGCGTTTTCGCGCACCTCGGCCAGCAGCGGCATCACGGTCTATGGACGCGCAGGCCTGCCCGATGTGGCGCGCAGCCGCCCTGACCAGCAGTACTGCTATGTCAATGGCCGCTTTGTGCGCGACAAAGTCATCACCCACGCGGCCAAAAGCGCCTACGAAGATGTGCTGCACGGTCAAAAGCAGCCCATCTATGCGCTGTACATGGACATGGACCCTGCACGGGTCGACGTGAACGTGCACCCGACCAAGATTGAAGTGCGCTTTCGCGACAGCCGTGAAGTACACCAGGCCATCAAGCATGCGGTGGAAGACGCGCTGGCTGTACCGCGTGCTGCGACGCAAGCCGCAGCAGAAAACACGGCTTCGGCCCATGACGCTGACGCCAGCGCTGCGGGAACTATCCCAGCCTCTGCTGGCAGCTGGCAGCCTGCAGCGCCATCGGCTCGTCCTGCTCTTCGCCCTCAAGTGCAATACGCCATGCCGCTTGCAGAGCCTGCAGGGCACAAAGTCAACGACCTCCAAGCCTTGTGGGCACCTTCGCGCCAACCGCTGCCTACGGCGCTGAACCCTTTGCTGTCCATAGAGACTGGCAATTCAGAGACTCCTGCATCGACATCCGCTGCCATGCCATCCAGCTTGTCTGCGGTGACCACGTCAGAAGAAGTCGCAGCGGTAGCCTCCACGCCCTCTGCCGCCGCCCATGCGACCAGCGCAGCCAGCGAGAGCTGGCCGCTGGGCCGCGCTGTTGCGCAGATTCACGGTGTCTACATCCTGGCGGAAAACGCACAAGGCATGGTGATTGTCGACATGCATGCGGCGCACGAACGCATCGTCTATGAGCGCCTGAAACAACAACTGGGCAACGACCAACC
>JBJEZV010000314.1:21261-23250 GCA_051887595.1 Comamonas sp. | reverse complement strand
TGAGCATGAAAGAGCTGGACGCCCTGTTTCTTCGAGGCCGCTAAGGGATGGCGGCTCCTACTATTTCGACTACAACCATGTCCGTACCCTTTTTTGCTCGCGTTCGCGCTGCGCTTGACACTTTCTCGCCCACAGAGCGCAAACTCGCGCAGGTGGTGCTGGACTACCCCATCAACCTGGCTGGCTACAGCGCCAGCGAGCTGGCCCAGCTGACCGGCGTCTCTAACGCGACGGTCACGCGTTTTATTCGCCGCCTGGGTTATGACAGCTACGAAGAAGCCCGCCGCACGGCGCGCCTGGAGGCCTCCACATCCGGGTTGCCACTACCCAGCACAGGCGTCACCATCTCGCCCAGCACGCCCAATTGCGCACTGCTGTGGCAGCAACTGCAAGACAACTTGACCGCAACGCTGGCGCAAATTCCTGCCAGCACCATGGACGCCATGGCTTCGGCCCTGCACCAAGCCCCGGCCATCTTTTGCGTGGGCTTGCAGCACAACCACATGCTGGCGCGTTCGCTGCGCGGGCATTTGATGTCGGGACTGGACAAACCCATTTATGGCGCACCGGCGGCGGGGGAGACTGTGGAAGACGTGCTGGCCCGCATCGCGCCGCGCGACATGGTGGTGCTGTTCGCACTGGGCGGCATCCGCAGCGATATGGCCGACTTGTGTGAGCGCGCGCGCAAGCTCGGCGCCAAGCTGATCTGCATCACCGACACGGCCAGCCACGCCCCGCCTTCGGACTGGCTGCTGCGCTGCCACACCACCCCACACGCCACCGAAGTGCGCCATCTGTGCGATACCAGCGCCGCCCAAGCGCTAGCCTATGGATTGGCGGCACACACCATCCAGTGGGGAGCTATCCCATTTGAGCTAATTTAATGCTCACCTATCGTTATTGATAGCTTTCAGCCCTTGAAGCAAGCCAACTTCAAGGGCTTTTGTATTTGAAATGCTTATCCAGACTAGGCAAGGCGCTTCTTATTTAGAAGCATGAAAGCCTAGCGTCGGAGTATCGCTACAGACCAGCACCACATTCGCATTTCGCGAACACCTGGTGCTGAGCCGTCAGCACACTGACAGCGCATGCACAAACACCGTGCAAAAACAGCCACTTAGCGCGCACCACAAGCGCCCACCAATCCGCCAATTTGGTGCAACCAAGCACCAAATCTACACAGTTATGCACAAAACTTGTGTAGGTCATACTCATTATGGTGCATACAGGCATACATTTTTGGCATAATTTTGGTCTGCGCTGCGGCGCTTTTTGTTTTGAGCCCCTGAAAGACAAGCCTCCCATGAAGTACGCCAACCTCGACCAATTCCTGCACGACGTTGCCAACCGCAACCCTGGTCAACCTGAATTTCTGCAAGCCGTCACCGAAGTGATGGAGTCGCTGTGGCCCTTCATTGAAAAGAACCCCAAGTACGCTGACAACGCGTTGCTGGAGCGCTTGGTCGAGCCTGAACGCATCATCCAATTCCGCGTGAGCTGGATGGACGACAAGGGCCAAGTACAAGTCAACCGCGGCTTCCGTATTCAGCACAGCATGGCCATTGGCCCGTTCAAGGGTGGCATCCGCTTCCACCCCTCGGTGAACCAGTCGGTGCTGAAGTTCTTGGCATTCGAACAAACATTCAAGAACGCCCTCACCACATTGCCTATGGGCGGTGGCAAGGGCGGCTCGGACTTCGACCCCAAGGGCAAGAGCCCTGCTGAAGTCATGCGTTTCTGCCAAGCCTTTGTGACCGAGTTGTTCCGCCACGTGGGTCCTGACACCGACGTGCCTGCCGGCGACATCGGCGTGGGTGGCCGCGAAGTGGGCTTCATGGCCGGCATGTACAAAAAACTGTCCAACAACGCTGCTTGCGTTTTCACTGGCAAGGGCCTGAGCTTTGGCGGCTCGCTGATTCGCCCTGAAGCTACGGGCTACGGCACCGTGTACTTTGCACAGGAAATGCTGGCCACTCGCGGTCAGTCGTT
>JBJEZV010000314.1:0-21161 GCA_051887595.1 Comamonas sp. | reverse complement strand
GCTACGGCACCGTGTACTTTGCACAGGAAATGCTGGCCACTCGCGGTCAGTCGTTCGCAGGCAAGACCGTATCGGTTTCGGGCTCTGGCAACGTGGCCCAATACGCTGTTGAAAAGGCTATGCAGCTGGGCGCCAAAGTGGTGACCGTGTCCGACTCTTCCGGCACCGTGTATGACAAGGACGGCTTCACCGCTGAAAAGCTGGCTGTCCTGATGGACATCAAGAACAACAAGTACGGCCGCGTCAGCGACTACGCGCAGCAAGTGGCTGACGTCGAATTCTTGGCAGGTGTGCGTCCATGGGGCATCAAGGTCGACGTGGCGCTGCCTTGCGCCACACAAAACGAGCTGGACGAAGCCGATGCCAAGACCTTGATCGCCAATGGCGTGGTGTGCGTGGCAGAAGGTGCGAATATGCCTTCCACCATTGAAGCTGCTAAGGCTTTCGAAGCCGCTGGCGTGTTGTACGCACCTGGCAAGGCATCCAATGCAGGTGGTGTGGCCACTTCCGGCTTGGAAATGTCGCAAAACGCAGGCCGTCTGAGCTGGACTGCCGAAGAAGTTGACGCCCGTTTGCTGCAGATCATGCAAGGCATCCACGCTGCTTGCTTGAAATATGGCAAACGCGAAGATGGCACCATCAGTTACATCGACGGCGCCAACGTTGCCGGCTTTGTGAAGGTGGCAGACGCCATGCTGGCCCAGGGCGTGATCTAAGCCCGGCGCGCTTCACAAGTACACAAAAAAAGGAGCTTCGGCTCCTTTTTTTGTGTGTGCGCCTTCTGGCGCAACCGTCGGCTCAACGTTGGCTGCGCAGCGCAGCGGCATCGCACCAGCGCTGGGCCACCTTCAAGGTGGTCGTGCACACCGCCTCATGCGTGACCGTGGTCACCGCACGTTCGAGCAATTGAATGTCTGCCTCGTGTTGGCGCGCGACATGCGGATCTTCAAAAAAGATCACGCGCTGACAACGACGCTCGAGCACCAGATCGGCAATCTGCGCATCCCCGCCCAAAGGGCCGCTGTTGAAGCGATGCACCCAGTCTTGTTCGGCAGGCCAGCCTCTGCTCCAAGCCAACTCATTGAGGCGCTGCCCGGTAGTGCCGGTGCCTACGCGGCGCTGGAACTTGGACAGCAGCTCAAAGTTGCGGTCCGCAAACTCCAGCATCTGGGGCTTGAGCGCATCGTGGGCAATCAAGGCCAGTGTCTGGTTGGCGTAATCGTGGAAACGGTCGGCATTGCGGTCGCGCGCCAAGCCTGCATGGATGCGCTCCATCTCCACCCAGTCACGCGCACTGGCCACCGTGGATAAAAACGGTTTGCCGTGGATCACACATTGGCGCTTCAGAGCCAGTGCTTCCGGAAAAATCGACGACGGATCCACCGGATCGGTAAGGTAGATGGCGCCATCGAGCGTGCGGCCCTCGCCCATGCCCACGACTTCGGCCACCAGCTTCATCAGCCCGCCTTCGCGGCCATAGGGGTAGCGCACCAGCTTCGGGTAATGGTGCAGCATATTGGCCGCTGCAATGGCGTCGTGCGTGCGCCCCACGGCGTGCAGCCCCAAGCCCAACTCACGGATGCCAGATTCGCAGGCTCGCAATAAAGTAAACAGCGCAGCATCTTCCGTTTGGTGATGCAAACGATTGGCAGCAAGACCTAAAAGCATGGTCAACAGGGTCCTTCAACAAGCTTGGCGCACACAATATCGCACGCCTTCGCAAGCATAGAGGCAAAGTGGCAACCCTCAAATCTTCCTGATTTTCTGGCTGGCCTCCACCACGCAAGCGCTGCACTCCAGTGAAGCAAATGCAGCGGCCCAAGCGCAGATGCGCGCAGCGTGCGACTAGCAGTCTGCTATGGATGACAGCAAGCTTGCAACGCGCACAGACCCCGCACATTGGGTGCGCGATCTGCTAGGCTCCACCTGCCCCCTTCTTTGTTCATTCGCTTTGTTCCTGTGTCCACCACTTCCCCCGTATCTGTGACTGCGCCCACCTCCATGGGGCCAGGCTTTATCGTGCTTTTGCTGGCCATGCTGCTGGGTTTGCAGCCCATGACCACCGACTTGTACCTGCCCGCGCTGCCTTCACTGACGGCCCAGTTGCAGGCCACCGTCGCGCAAACACAAACCACTTTCACCGCCATGCTGCTGGCGTTCGGCTGTTCGCAGCTGCTGTGGGGACCAGCGTCAGACCGCTGGGGACGTCGGCCCATTTTGCTGTGGGGCATCGGTCTGTACGCTCTGGCAGCTTTGGGCTGTGCGATGGCGCCAGACATGCGCACGCTGATTGTGTTGCGCACCCTGCAAGGCGCAGCCCTGGGTGCTTCGGTGATGGCCGCACGTGCCATCGTGCGCGATCTGTATGCACCTGTTGAAGGTGCGCATGTGATGTCCAAGGCGCTCACAGGTTTGGGCATTCTGGCTTGTAGCAGCCCATTGATCGGCAGTTTGCTGACCACCTACATAGGCTGGCGCGCCACCATGGCCATGCTGGCCATCGCCGGTACTGCCGCTTGGCTGCTGGTGTGGTTGCGCTTTCAGGAAACCGTGCCCCAACGCAATCCCCAGGCAACCCAGCCACGCCTGCTGTGGCGCAACTGGAAGCACATCGTCACCCACAAAACCTTTCTCGCCTATTCCGCAACGACCAGCTTTTCGTATGCAGGACTGGTGGTTTTTCTCACCGGCGCGCCATTTACCTTTATGACCGTGTTCGGCTGGAATGCCAAGGAAGTCGGCTTTCTTTTAGCCTCCAACGGGGTGACGTACATGCTGGGCACCTTGTTGTGCCGCCGCTTGCTGCCCCGGTTTGGCGTACGCAACACAGTGGCCATTGCAGCCACCATTGGTTGTCTGTGTGCCGTCAGTTTGGTGGGCTTGGCACTGCTACAGGTACAGCAGGCGATGCCATATGCCGTCGCTTGTTTGGTCTTTCCTTTAGCCCATGGCGTTCAGCAGCCGTGCGGCCAAAGTGGTTCGGTGAGCTGTTTTCCGCAGGCCGCAGGTACGGCGTCTGCCCTTAACGGTTTTTCGATGATGGTGCTGGCATTCATCACCGGCCAAGTGCTGGGCAACTGGTTCAATGGCACTGTGCATCCCTTGGTTTTCGGCATCAGCTTCTGGTGTCTGGCCACAGCCTTGGCATCATGGACGCTGGTTCGCCGCTATGGCGATCCCAGCGCTGCGACTGCGTAAGCGCTGCTTGAGACCAGCTAATTTTTTTGCACCTTGACCGCCTCCCAGACTACCCTGCCCTGCATTGCGATTGCAGGGCCGACTGCCTCCGGCAAAACCAATGCCGCACTGACTTTGGCTGCCGTGTTGGCCCAACGTGGCCAAGCCAGCGAAATCATCAGCGTAGATTCTGCCTTGGTGTATCGCGGCATGGACATTGGCACCGCCAAACCCACGCGCGAAGAGCAAGCCGCTGTTGCCCATCATTTGATTGACATTCTCGACCCCACAGAGTCTTACAGCGCAGCGGAATTTGTACGTGATACACAGCGCTTGGTCAGTGAAATCCGTGCGCGTGGTGCGCTGCCAATTCTGGTCGGTGGCACCATGCTGTACTTCAAAGCCTTGTTTCAGGGTCTGGACGCCATGCCTGCAGCAGATGCGCAAATTCGTGCCCAGATTGATGCGCAGGCGGCTGAACGCGGCTGGCCTGCCATGCACGCAGAATTGGCCAAGGTGGATCCGATTACAGCGGCACGTTTAGCCCCCGGAGACAGCCAGCGCATCCAGCGAGCACTGGAAGTATGGATGGTTTCAGGGCAGGCGTTGTCCAGCTTTCACCAAGCCCAACAGCGCAATGCTGGTGGCGCTCAGTTTGCGGCACACTTGTTTTCGCTGGAGCCCCAAGATCGCGCGTGGTTGCATGAACGCATTGCGCAGCGCTTTGAACAAATGCTCCAAGCCGGCTTTGTGGAGGAAGTCCAGGCACTGCGCGCACGAGGTGATCTGCACCCGGATCTGCCCAGCATGCGCTGTGTAGGTTATCGCCAAGTTTGGGAAGAAATGGATTGGCAAATCCGCCAGAACAAACCTGCGCTCAACTTGCACCTGGTGCGAGAAAAAGGCATTGCGGCAACGCGACAACTGGCCAAGCGCCAAATCACTTGGCTGCGCAGCATGCCCGAGCGTCATGCCATTGCCTGTGACAATCCGCTGGCAACGATGCACTTGGTGCAAGCGGCATGGGAAAAAATCGACCACGCCTGAAGCAGCTGCCAGAAAGCAGGGCCAATAGCGCATCAAGCATTGTGCGGATCAGCAGGCTTGCAACGCCTGCTTACCGAAGTGCATTCGATCTTGGGGTACGCTGGCCACAGGAGGCCACCCATGGACCACATCACCTTGCCTCGCCTGTGGATCGTTTCGCTGTGCATGCTGCTGTCGGCTTGCGCACAAGACCGTTATTACCAGCCCACCGAAAGCACTGCGGACACTGGCTCAGGAGTGACCGTATTTGGCACCATCGATGCCAATGTCACGCACACGCGATAGCTACCAGACAAGTCCATGTCTCGCCTAGCGCACGCGGTAGCTTTTACTAACGAAAGCGACTTCACATACACCACGGCGCTGATTGATGCACAGCGTCATGAGGAAGAACAAGTTACACAGCGCATTACACAAGCGTGGCAGCACATCCGGTATGTCTCGGCCTTCTTGCTCCACACGCACCATGGCACGTATGGCCTTTTTGGCTCCTGAACGTGCTTGGTGCAATTGCGCAACTGGCGCTGTGCCACGCGGCAGCACAAATGCGTGTTCTTGTGGCCCCAGCTCTTGTCGGTAGTGCTGTATGCGGTCCAACACCCATTGCACGTCTTGCTCTTGAATCGCCAGTTTGCCTCGCACAGAGCCATTGACATGAAAGGCCAGGGGCTGGATGTGATCCAGATCAGCGCGCACATCTTCCAGCTCCTCAGGCGTGGCCGAGTATGCGCTGCCAATAAGAGCACACCACTCATCGGTCACCACCTCAAAATCGCACAGCGCCGAGGTCTCATAGATGAAGGGATAGCAGACTTCGTCCCAGTTCTTACTCAATTTCATGGCACTGCCTTTGGTACAGCATGGTGTCAACTCGCATTTCACTGCGGAGCCCATTTCAGGGTGACGTAGGCAGCACGGCCCAAGGTATTGAACCCATAGGCCATCTGGTAGTTGCGATCCGTCACATTCGCCACACGTGCCATGACGCTCCAATCAGGGTGCAGCTGGTACTGCGCAAACACATCCAAGCTGGTGAATGCTGCCAAGGTGCGTGAGCCGTCTGAACGGCGGCCCACATGCAACACATTGCCCCCCAGTTTCCAGCGGTGCCAATCTCTGTCGATTTGCAAGGACCACTGCGTCTTGGCTCTGCGGTCAGGAATGCGTCCATTGGCTTCGCGGGCTTTAAGGTGATCTGCGCTGGCACCCACATTCCAGTGGCGGTTGTGCCAGCCGTATTCGAGCGTCCACCCCTGCAAGCGTGTCTCGCCTGCGACGTTTTGCATCCCCGTGGGACTGGTGCTGATGAGGTTGCGAATCTTGTTGTCAAACCGTACGAGCTTGAGGCGATGATCGAGCCAGTTTGCTTGCGCAGCCAACTCACGGCTATGGCTGTATTCAGGCTTAAGGGAAGGATTACCTTGGCTACTGCCTCCCCACTGTCCGTATAGATCACCAAACGAAGGCGCACGCATGCTTTTGCCTTGCGCTGCGATTAACTTGAAATGCTCATGCAGCTCAAAGCCGTAACTACTGCTGTACGAGGTAAATTGACCGAACTGAGAGTTATCGTCACGACGCACATTGGCTTGCCAGGAATGCTTGTGGTAAGCCCCCGTCATCCCAACAAAAACTGCACCAATGCTGCGTTGCTTGATGGCAAAGTCGCTTGATGTATCGACCGATTGGTCCAGGTGTTCCACACCTGCCAGCACCTCACCCCATGGTGTCTGAATGCTGTTGTCCCACTTCCATTCGGTTTGTGTGGTGTCGAGCACGCTGTTCCAGCTAGAGCCTAAGTTGTGTGACTGGTCGAGCGAATGCCCCATTGACATCGTCGCACGCCAAACTGGCGTCATTTGGCCTGTCAGCTTGAGGTGCGCCACTTGGGTTTGCATCTCGGTGTAAGGCTTGGTGGAAGTGCCTGGATCTGCATCGGTAAAGACCGTTCCATCGGCGCGCGTCAACAGTGCATCCACCCGCCAATCTGCATCGATGGCATAACCCAAGCCCAAGTTCAGCGATGTTTGGTCCAGGGCATCGCGATCCGGGTCATGGTAGGGCGCCGCCAGCACATTGGTCGCCGAGATGCCCTTTTCGGTCAGTCGGCCCACACCCAACTGATAGTTCCAGCCAGATTGCTCACCTCTCAAATGCGCGCTGGCTGCGGAATGTCCATGTGTGCCGCGTGTCAGCGAAGCCTCAGCCTGCATGACCTTGCCCAAGCCCTTGCCTTGTTTGGTAAATACCTGAATCACGCCGCCTACGGCCTCACTGCCGTACAGCGCAGATGCAGGCCCCTTCACAATTTCAATGCGCTCAATCAACTCCAAGGGAATATTGGCCAGCGAAGGGGCGGCACCAATGGCTGATCCGTAGCGCACCCCGTCCACCAACAGCAACGCATGGGAACTGCTGGTGCCACGCAAAAACACATTTTGCGTATGGCCGCGCCCGCCGTTACTGGACAGTTGAATGCCTGCAAAGCGTTGCAGCACTTCGGCCAGCGAGCGTCCCGGCGCAACCTGCTGCACCTGCTCGCGCGTAATGACGGTCACATCTGCCAAGCTCTCTTCCACACGCATGGCCGTGCGCGAAGCTGTGACCTGTATGTCTGATAAACGACGCTCTTGCGCGATGGCAGGCCAGGCCACGCTGCAGGCGACAAGCACCACACAGCACGTCGATCGAGGGACGAACGAGAAATTGCCGCTGCACACGGCAGCTGGCCAAAGAAATGAGGGCATGACAGACCAAACGTTGGCACTGGCGTCCCCGCCGGTGCTTCACTGCACACCAGCAGCTTCATTCCAAGCCGCCGGACCTTTTTTGGCCGGTATCCAGACTGATGCACCGACTGTCATAGCCTTCCCAGAGTCCCATACTCCAGTGGCAAAGCAGACAGGCTGACTCTTGAAGAGCCTATGCACACACTGTTGCGGGGGCAGTACTTGCAACACGTGGATCGCTCGATCCTTGCGCCCAAGTTTCCCGTTTAACTGCCAAGCCTGAGTGGCTGTGGCGAGCACCAAAGCAAGGATTTTACGTGCTCAGTTTTTCATCCCTACGGTGCCAGTACAAAGCCCTGAAAGCAGCTGCTCGCCCACTCCCATCTATGGCTGCAGATCTGAAGGGGATCTGCGAGGCGTATTGCAAAGCTTTTGTAGCAATTGCTGAAAGACCAGCTTTTCCTCAGGCTCCAATGGCTCAAGAATCCGATCTTGCGTGCGTGCCACCAGCGGTAATGCTTGCTCTAACTGCTGCCTGCCGACCTCGGTCAAATGCAGCAAGCGAACCCGCCGATCCTGTGGGCTATGGCTGCGCGTGAGCCACTGTTTGCTCTCCAGTCTATCAATCACAGCGCCAATCGTCGACGTATCGAAACTGACCGAATCCGCCAAACTTTTTTGGTCTAAACCAGGCTGTGCCGCCAAGGTTTGCAACACAGCAAATTGCACCGGCGTCAGACCCGTTCCTTCGGTGTCCTGCATAAACAAGGCCACGGCGATCTGCTGCAATCGGCGAATCGCATGCCCAGGTATCTCTTGGAGATTGCGCATACTGGAGGTGGAATCACTGGTATTCATGGTTTTCCCTAGGATTTTTTTGTAAGCACAACCCAAATAATAAGTGAACTGATTATTTGTTCACTGTTAATAAGCAAGCGGTCATATTATGCAATTTCACTATCAAGGCTTTCGAGCAGGCGATCCCCATGTGCAGCCACCCAGTCCTTATGCACATGCACTGCCCAACCACCTGGATGTTCTGATTGTTGGCTGCGGACCAGCAGGTTTGACCCTTGCCGCACAAATGGCGCAATTCCCCGATTTGCGTTGCGCCATCGTTGAGCAAAAAGATGGGCCGCTGCAATTGGGACAAGCAGACGGCATTGCTTGTCGCACCATGGAAATGTTTGAGGCGTTTGGCTTTAGCGAGCGCGTGGTGAAAGAAGCTTGCTGGATCAATGAGGTGACCTTTTGGAAACCAGACCCGCAAGACCCCAACGCTATTACCCGGCATGGACGAGTTCAAGACACGGAGGACGGGCTGTCTGAGTTTCCACACGTGGTGCTCAATCAAGCGCGGGTGCACGACTTTTATCTGGAGGCCATGCGCAATGCGCCCAGCCGCATGGAGCCTTTTTATGGCCGACGCATCATCAGCGTCTCGGTGGATCGCAACCAAAACGACTATCCGGTCACGGTGCGATTGGAGCGCACCACACCGATGTTTGCAGGTCATATCGAAGAAGTAAAAGCGCGTTATGTGGTTGGCTGTGACGGTGCACGCAGCGCTGTACGCAAATCGATCGGACGTGAACTGGTGGGGGATTCCGCCAACCATGCATGGGGTGTCATGGATGTCTTGGCAGTGAGCAACTTTCCTGACATTCGCCACAAAGTGGCTATCCAGTCTGACAAAGGCAACATCCTCATCATTCCCCGCGAAGGTGGCTATCTCACACGCTTTTATGTGGAGATGGACAAGTTGGGCGAAGAAGAACGCGTGGCCCAGCGCGGCATCACGGTAGATCAGCTCATCCAGTCCGCACAAAAAGTCCTGCACCCTTACACCTTGGACGTCAAGGAAGTGGCTTGGTGGTCTGTCTATGAAATTGGCCAGCGCATTTGCCATCAGTACGATGACACCACCGACAGCAGCCAACATCCACGCGTATTTATTGCAGGCGATGCGTGCCACACACACAGCCCCAAGGCTGGCCAGGGCATGAACTTCTCCATGCAAGACACATTCAATCTAGGCTGGAAATTAATGGCCGTGCTGCGCCAGCAATGCAAGCCTGAACTGCTGCGAACCTATTCTTCTGAGCGCCAGGTGGTGGCACAGGAATTGATCGACTTTGACCGTGAGTGGGCACAGATGTTCAGCGATCGCGGTGGCGTGGATCCCAAGGTCTTCCAAAAGTACTTTGAGCAGCACGGTCGATTCACCGCTGGCTTGGGCACCCAATATCAGGTGTCGAGCATCTGTGGCGAAGCACACTTTCAACACTTAGCGCAAGGCTATCCGATTGGAATGCGCATGCACTCTGCGCCGGTTGTGCGCGTGTGCGATGCCAAACCCATGCACCTGGGGCATGTAGCCAAAGCCGATGGCCGCTGGCGTCTATATGCTTTTGCGGGCAACCAAGATCTGGAACAAACCGGCACTGGCTTGCACGCGCTGTGCGATTATTTGGAGCACTCGCCCAATTCCATCATTCGCAAGTACACCCCTGCACACTCAGATATCGATGGAGTCTTTGACTTTTACGGCATCTACCAGCAAGCGTCGCAAAGCATCGATCTGGAACATGTCCCCTCTTTGCTCAAACCCAAAGTGGGCAAATACCAGCTGCACAACTTAGAAAAAGTCTTTGCCGTAGACCATAAGTCCAAGCAAGACATTTATGAGCTGCGCGGTATTGATCGCACCCATGGCGCCTTAGTGATTGTTCGCCCCGACCAGTACGTTGCCCATGTGCTGCCATTGAATGACTACGCCGAGTTGGAGCAATTTTTTAGCCAGTTCATGTTGCCAGCGGCCTAAAGCACTGGCTAACTACTCCATCAGCAAACAAAAAAACCGCAGAGGATTGCTCTGCGGTTTTTAAGCGGAAAGGGCGCAGCCCTTAGTCGCCGTGGAGACGTATTTCTTGGTTCACTTGTTGGTGGATAGTCAGCATGCGCTGCGATGGTGTTCCAAGTAGGCTGACCAGCACAATGGTCAGCGACGACAACACAAACCCAGGAACGATTTCGTACAAGTTCCACCAGGCGTACTGTTTCCACACGAGCACGGTGACAGCGCCAACCACCATTCCCATGAGTGCGCCGTTGCGGGTCATGCGAGGCCACAGCAAGGAAAACAACACAATCGGACCGAAGGCTGCACCAAAACCAGCCCAAGCGTAGCTGACCATGCCCAACACCTTCGACTGTGGATCTTGTGCAATGAGGATGGAAATCACAGCAATCACGAACACCATGGCGCGACCAAACCACACCAGCTGACGCTCAGTAGCTGTCTTATGGAGGAACGTTTTGTAAATGTCTTGCGTCAATGCGCTCGAACACACCAGCAACTGACAGGACAGCGTCGACATGACAGCTGCCAAAACAGCAGCCAAGAGCACCCCGGCAATCCAGGGATTAAAAAGCAGTTTGGCAACTTCCAAAAAGACGGTTTCCGCATTGGTATTGACATGGCTGGCCATGTCAGGACGTGATCCAAAGTATGCAATGCCAAACAAACCGACGGCGACTGCACCGCCCAAGCACAGCACCATCCAAGTCATACCGATGCGGCGTGCATTTGGAATGGTTTGGACAGATTCAGCAGCCATGAAACGCACCAAGATATGGGGCTGACCAAAATACCCCAGCCCCCAAGCCAGCAACGAAACGATGGCAATCCAATCGAGGTTTGCTACAACATCAAAAGCACCCGGGCGAGTCGTCTCAATCACCGCTGCAGATGCGGCCACACCGCCGTCGGCATAAATGACCATGAGTGGGGCCAAAATCAATGCAGTGATCATCAGTGCCGCCTGGATGGTATCGGTCCAACTTACCGCGAGAAAGCCACCGATAAACACATAAGCCATCGTCGCAATGGCCCCCACCCACAGTGCTGTTTGATAGGGCATACCAAACATCGACTCAAATAAGCGCGCGCCCGCTACTACGCCCGAGGCGCAGTAAATCGTAAAAAAGACCAAAATCACCAACGCTGTGACAATGCGCAGCAGGTTGCTTTGGTCTTCAAAACGGTTGGTGAAATAGTCGGGCAACGTCAGTGCATTGCCCACTTTTTCTGTATAGACCCGCAAACGGGCTGCGACAAACCGCCAGTTCAGCCAAGCACCCATGCACAGGCCTACCGCAATCCATGCTTCCGAAAGTCCGGATAAAAATACCGCGCCCGGCAGCCCCATCAACAGCCATCCACTCATGTCAGAAGCACCTGCAGACAGGGCCGTCACGACACTGCCGAGACTGCGTCCGCCAAGAATGTAGTCAGAGAGATTGTTAGTAGCTCTGTATCCCATCCATCCAATCAGCATCATCCCGATCAGATAGACAGCAAACGTCACCAGCGTGGGCAAGTTGGCAGTCATTGTCTATACGTCCTATTCGATCCATGCGCAATTAGCCTCGCTTACGGACTACCGCACAAAGTGTGCAATTGGAACAGAGATAGAGCAGCAATATGGGCTTCGGGCGCAATACTGGAGAGTTTGTGCTGACACACTGGATGCTAACCACGTCCGCTGCGCACCAACGCTTTGTACGATTGGAGCGACGAGAACATGCTCTCGCGCCTTGATAAAAAAAGAGGTGCAGTACCTGCACCTCTTCTAATTCATACTGTAGTCAAAAAATCGGACTTACCGTTTACAGCGACCAGCTCTTTTTAAAGGAATGGTTAGCGTCGAAACCGTCGAACCATGCCGCCAATTGGGGGTAACGGGCACGCCAGCCATATTCAGGGAAGCGCAAATCGGCATACCACAGCGCGCAAGCCACCGTAATCACACCAATATCCATGCGCGCCAATCCATTGGCAGTGACTCGTTTTTCCAAATACTGCAAGCTGGTCTCCACCTTATCGAGTTGGGCTGCTTTCCAGTCTGCCCACTTGTAGGCATCAGGACGTGCCACATCCTCGTAGCGTGCCAGCAGCAGCGCTTCCAATGCCCCATCGCCCAGAGCAGCCAAAGTCAGCGCATCCCAGCGACTGGCATCCTTAGGGAATAGAGATCCATTGGCGAAATCATTGAGGTACTCGCAAATTACGCGGCTGTCATAGACCACATCCCCATTGGCGGCGTAAAAGGTCGGCACTTTGCCCAAGGGATTAATGGCAATCAGTTCTTTCGAACGATTGACTGGATGCGCATTGGAGTCCAGCAATTTGACGGGCACGCCCAACAGGTCAGCAGTGATCAAGCACTTGCGCACAAATGGAGAAAACGGAGAGAAAAAGATTTCCATATCAACCTCGATCGAACGAATTACTTCAAAGTAGCCAGCTGCTTGCCAGCGATATAACCAAAGGTCATGGCAGGACCAAGCGTAATCCCCGGCGCGGGATACTCACCGCCCATGCAAGATCCCATGTCATTGCCAGCGACCCACAACCCATCAATCACGCACCCCTGCTCATCCAGCACTTGGGCTTTTGCGTTGGCTCGTAAGCCTTGTGCAGTACCAATGTCTCCGGGATAGACCTTGACGGCATAGAAAGGTGCCTGCATCAACGTGCCCAAGCAAGGGTTGGGCTGATGCTCGGCGTCTCCCAGATACTGGTTGTATGCCGTAGCGCCCTTGCCAAAATCCTTGTCCTTGCCTGCTGCTGCCAGTTCATTGAATCGAGCCACGCTTTGCACCAGATTTTGCTCAGGTATACCCAATTGCTTGGCCAGCCCTTCCAAAGTGTTGGATTTGATGAGATAGCCATCACGCTCCAAATGACTGCGTGAACGGCCACCAGGCAATGCCAGTCCCATCCCCCACTTTTCCATGAATGGGCTATCGCACAGCAAAAATGCTGGAATAGCATCACGCCCTTGCTGGTGTGAACGGTACATGCTGCGCACAAACTCATGGTAGGACGTCGATTCATTGACAAACCGTTGTCCCAAGGCATTCACTGCCATGAGACCTGGTTTGGCACGATCCCACACCAAGTGCGGATAACGCGTAACTTGGCCGTTACGATCCGTGCGGATAGACACAGGAGCCCATAAGGCAGGTCCTCCTAAATTGGCGGCCCAATCGGCTCCTAACTCCCGTGCCATTTCAATGCCGTCCCCCGTATTTTCTTGAGGTGACATGGAATACGGGCCAGTCGGTTTGGGATAGTGTGCTTCACGCAGTGCCTTGTTCCAAGGGAAGCCCCCAGTAGCGACCACCACGCCACAACGCGCTTCGATGGTCTGAAGTTTTCCTTCAATTTCAACTTCGACGGCATGGACACGCCCTTGTGCATTGCGCACTAAACGCTTGGCTGGCGCATTGAGAACATAAGGAATGCGGCGATCCAAAATCGCTTTGAACAATCGCCCTGCCAATGCATTACCCAAGACCAGTCGCGTACCTCGGTGATACCCACTCAGCCGATCCTTGAAGAATCGCAGCACCAGCTTCATGCCGTGCTTCCAGCTAGCGAAAGAACCTGTGACGTTCAGCAGATGCTTGGCATCCGTGAGCGTGATCATCATGCCGCCCAGCACCACAAACTCTGGCAACGGGTCGCGCAGCTCTTTGAAGGCATTGCCCAGCAAACGCCCATCAAACTCCACCGGGTCCATGGAACGACCACCCATACCCGCACCTTCAAGATCCGAATGGTAATCAGGGCTATAGCTACGCGCTGCTAGCTCAATACCAGCCTCGCGCTCCAGAAAATCCACTGCATTGCCGCACTCGTCAAGGAATGCAGAAAGGGTTGCGGGATCACCTGCGCTCCCTACACATTGGCGCAAGTAGTTTTCAACAACCTGGCGTTCATCTGGATGCCCTACAGCAGCCGATTTTTTATTTAGCGGCGCCCAAACTGCGCCGCCTGAAATAGCCGTAGAACCACCGATTTTGTTGTGTTTCTCAAGCACCAGGACCGACAGTCCATGGTGCTGGGCCGTGATGGCTGCACTGAGGCCTCCGGCCCCCGAGCCAATCACCACGACGTCATAGCTGCTCTGGATCGTGGTCATGCGTAGCTTCCACCGAGTGACTTGCCGCCGTCAACAAACAGTACCTGGCCGGTAATAAATCCGTTGTCTGGATTGACCAAGAATGACACCGCATTGGCAATGTCCTCTGGACGCCCCGCCTTGCCTGTGGGTTGCAGCGCCAACTGCTGGGCCAAACGTTCGGGCGTTAAGGCACGCAAGATCGGTGTATCAATCAGACCCGGGGCGATGGCATTGACCAAAATACCGCGCGGCGCCAGTTCCATGGCACTGGCCCGTGTATAGCCGACCACCGCAGCCTTAGAAGCCACGTAATGCGGATGATTTTTTGCCCCCAAATAAGCACGGGAAGCAATATTCACAATGCGGCCACCCTCAGGCATGGTCTTGGCAGCTTCCTGCGTCAAGATAGCGACCGCCAGCATATTGACCTTATAGGCCAAGTCATAGTCACTGGTCTGTACTTCTAAAAACTTGCGTTCAGTAAAGATGCCTGCATTGTTGACGAGAGCAGACAAAGGGCGCTGGGACTGCACCAATGCCCGGACAGCCGCTTCATCGGTCAAATCTAGAACGACAGCTTTCACATCCAGACCAGCTTGTTGCAGACGAGCTGTTTCTTTTTCCGCAGCGTTAGCATCACGGTCGACCATCAAAACTTCAAAGCCGTCTCGTGCCAGACGTGCCACAGTTGCCAGTCCCATGCCGCTGGCGCCACCGGTCACCAGTGCCAGTGGTTTTTGTTGTTCTTGTTGCATATGCGCTCCCTTGAATCATTCCTCAATGCAGTCAAGGAGCTAATGCTCTGCGCATTAGCTCCTGACCGCTCTTACAGACCGTAAGACTTTTCGTCGATCGTTGCGTACAGGTTGTCGTGCAGCACCTTGTAGACCGCATTCACGTCATTGCGATCCACGTTCGCCAGCAATTGGCTCCACTTGGCTTCCAGCTTCAGGTATTCCTGAATCAGGTTGGTCGGATCAGAGATGCGACGGGCTTTCTGCGCATCTTGGGGCAGCTGCTTGATCATGGTTTCATTGAACGCTTTGAGCTTGTCCTTCAAAGCTTGGCTAGGCTCAATGATTTCCATCTTGCGTTGCTTGCCACCTTCCAAGCCCACTTGCACTTCCTTGTGATAGCCCACTTGCGAGCGTGCAATGCCCATGGCCATGGTGTCCAGCAAGATGCGACGCTGCTCAGGAGTGAACTTGGCCCAACGCTTGGGGTTGTACACATAGTCCGCACCCAGCACGACACCCAAAGGCAGCGTCGTCACGCTCTTGGCAACTTCCCACAACTTATAGTTGGACAGGTTACTAGGGTCGCTCAAGGTACAGTCGATTGAGCCGCGCTCCAGGCCGGTATAGACATCATTCGAAGACACCGACACTGGCACGCCACCAATGGCCTTGACCCATTCATTTTGAGCGCCGCCCGCAGTGCGGATCTTCAAGCCCTTGGCATCGTCAAGATCCTTGATCGTCTTTTTGCCGCAAATGAAGTTGTAGACCGGCACGGCATAAGCGCCCGCAAAAACGCCGCCATTCTTCTTCCATTCAGCCTGCAGCTGGGGATTTTTCATGCCCATTTCAGACATGGCAAACGAGGCTGCCATATCGTCCGAAGACACAAACACCAAGTCGTTAAGAACGTTAAACAGCGGGAACTCAGAAGGGGTGTAGGGAGGATAGACGATGCCCACATCCGCTACAGCATCACGTACACCTTGCATCGTCGTTCTTGCAGGGATCAACGATCCCGCTGAATGAACCTCGATCTTCATGGTGCCATTCGATGCTTTAGCTACATCTTCTGCCCACGCTGCGTAGTTGTCACGGTTAAGCACGTGGGTGGTTGCCATCCAGTTGCTGGCGGTCAATCGCTCAACTTTCTGAGCATGGGCTACGGTCACCACACTGCTAGCCATCAAAGCGCTTACCAGTGCCAATCGTTGAAATGTTTTCTTCACTTTCGTCTCCTTCGACAAGTTGCTACACACAAAAAAACGTCGTTTGTTACTGAGCCATCAACGAGGGCAGCCACAGAGAGATTTGGGGGAATGCCATCAACAAGCCCAAGGTGATCAAATCCACCGCGATGAACCACCCCACACCTCGGAAGATGGTGCCTAGCGGCACTTGGTTACCCAAAGAGCTCTTGATGACGTAGACATTCATGCCTACAGGCGGTGTACACAGACCAATTTCAAGCAGTTTGATGACGATGATCCCGAACCAGATCAAATCGATCCCTGTGGCCTGCAGCATGGGCATCAGCAATGGAATCGTCAGCAGCATGATGGATACGCTCTCCAAGATCGTTCCCAACAACAGATAGATCACCGCCACTGCTAGCAAGATCGTCAGTTGGCTATCTGTGATGCCCATCATCCAGTCAGACATGACTGCAGGCAGCTGGCTAAATGACATGAAGCGCGAGAAGATCGATGCGCCCACCACAATGATGAAAATCGTGGCGGTACCTTCTGCTGTGTCCTTCAACGCTTGCAGCACTGTGCTTTTGGTCAGTGCCTTACGAGCAGCCGCAATCAAACAGGCAATAGCAGCACCAATGGCACCAGCTTCTGTTGCTGTAAAGATGCCGGAAAAAATACCGCCCAAGACACACAGGATGATGACCGGCATAGGCCATAAATCCCGGAACGCTTCAGCCTTCTCTTCCTTGGAATACACCGTGGTATCTCGTGGTGCCACTTTGGGGTTGAGCACGGCACGAATGGTCACGTAGGCAATAAACATGGCGGCAGTCAGAATGCCGGGAACGATGCCAGCCATGAACATCTGTGAGATCGATACATCTGCCAAGATGCCGTAGACAATCATCAATACGCTGGGTGGAATCATCGACCCCAAAGTGCCCGCGGCAGCAACACAACCGGTTGCCAGTGCAGGGTCGTATTTGGCCTTAAGCATTTCAGGGACCGAAATGCGCGAGAACGCGGCTGCTGTTGCAACACTTGAACCAGCGGCCGAAGAAAAAAGGGCGCTGGCAACCACGGTTGATGAACCCAATGCCCCGGGTACACGGCCTAAGAAAATACGCGCAGCTGTGAAAAGACCTTTGGTCAGACCTGCCGACGAAGCGATATAACCCATCAGCAAGAACATGGGAACGGCCGAAAGGTTCCAGTCACCAATCACCTCATAAGGGATGGCCTTGGACACTCCAAAGGCTGCGCTCCAAGAAGTCAGCACAGCAACGCCCCCCACACCCACAACACCCATCGCTACGCCAATAGGTACACGAATAAAAACCAGCAGCAATGTGATCGCAACCCCGATCACCCCAATCGTTGAACGTTCGAGTTCCATTGTCTTAATCCTCAAAAACCTTCAGGTGCACCATGTGCAGCCATGCGGTGACCTCGCAGCAAATCCACCAGACGCAGCAACAGCGCCAATGCAGCGACAGCCATACCCAGAGGAATCAGAAAACGACTCGGCCAAACCACGATGCGCCATAGCCCATCTACGTATTCGCGCACGGCGTAGGCTTCTTCTGCCAAGCCGACGCCCAAGTAGGCCAAAAACCCAAAGAAGGCCAATGAAATCAAGGTACCAATGATGTCCAACGGATACTTGGCACAGCTGGGCAGCAAGTCGTAGATCATTTCAACGACGATGGAGCGGTTGGCAACCTCCACATAAGCCAATGGAAGAAACACCACTGAAATCATGTAATACGCCGCAACAACTTCAGCTGTGCCCGGTACTGGGGCATTGAAAAGGTATTTGCTCAAGACGTCTGCGGTGACATGCAGCATCATCAAGACCAATGCCAAACCTGACAGCCACAGCAAGACCTTCGACAAAAAATGTACAAGTGTTCTCATAAGCTGCCTTACTGCATGCGGTAGCCGCCGTTAACGTCGATCACGTTGCCAGTGATGTAGCTGGCTTCACGCGAAGCCAAATAGCGCACAGCTTGTGCCACATCATCTGGGGTACCAATGCGCCCCAGAGGAATGTTTTGAGCAGCTGCATTGAGTGCACCGCTGCTGGACACGGTGCTGCGCAGCATTTCGGTATCAATCAGGCCGGGGGCAATGGAGTTGGAAGTGATACCCAAATGAGCAGATTCACGCGCAAATGCTTTGGCGTAGCCCATGAGTCCTGCTTTAGCTCCGATATACGCTGCGCTGGAACGGTATCCACCCAGCTGCGCTGCAACAGAACCAAAGAAGATCACACGACCATGCTCTACAGGCTGAGCCTCGCGCTTGCGCAGGTATTCACGGCTGCACAGGAAAGCACCACGGGTATTGACGGCAAACGATTTCTCCCAGATGTCCAACGTCATGTCGCGGATCAATGGGCGCTCACCGCCAGGCATGATCAACAAACCAGCCACGCACACCAATCCAGCTACGAGGCCTTGCTGCTGCTCAACATCGTCAAACAGCTTTTGCACACTGGCTTCGTCAGAAACGTCACAGGTGTAGCCGCGATGACCATCGCCCAGGGATTGGGCTACACGCTCAGCATTCGCACCGTCGATATCCACAACTGCGATGCGTAACCCCGAAGCTGCCAGCACCTGGCACACCGATTCACCAATACCTCGGCCACCTCCTGTCACCACAAACAGTCGCTCATCTTTTTGTACTGTCGTCATTTTTCGCCTCACTCCAAACGGTTGCGTCAACAATCAAGTGCGCAATCATGTATACATAAGAACGAAATTCAGCTCATGGTTTACCCCTAAATTACGTATTTCCCACGATCCATGTATACACACATGCATCTCAAGCCGCTATAAATCAGGGATGCATACATTGACGCTGGCTGAACAGATCACCAATACCTTGCGCGACTGGATTTCTGAAGGACGCTTGCAGCCCGGATCTCGCTTGGAGGAACTGCCGTTATGTGAACGATTGGGTGCGTCGCGTACACCTGTCAGGGCTGCACTCCAAGCATTAGCAAGCGAAGGCTTGTTAGAACATCGCCCCAAAAGAGGTTATGTGGTGCGCGAGTTTGATCTGCAGGAAATTCTCAGCGCCTATGAAACGCGCTCCGTACTGGAAGGTCTGGCTTGCTACCGCGCAGCCATGTCTGGAGGAACAACTGAGCAACGCCTATTGCTCAAGCACATCATCGAACAAGGAGATCACATCCTCAGAGACGGCTTTTTGCGTGAAGAGGACCAAGGGCCTTATCAGGCACTCAACGTACAACTGCACGACACCATCATGTCCATGTCCGGCAGTTACTGGCCAGAACGCATCGTGCGCCAGATCTCCAAAAGCCTGCCTCAGACTTCGGCACGCGTAATGCGTTGGGAGTTAGATATCGGCATCATGCTGCGAGCCCACGAAGATCATCGACGCATTGTGGCGGCCGTACTGCAAGGTGAAGGTCGACGCGCAGAGGATCTAATGCGTGAGCACGTTTACTATGCTGGCGTGCTGTTCAAACGCAGTCATGAAGCGGCTAGCTCTCAGACTCCGCGCTGAAAACTACTGGACGCAGTGGCCGCCTTGCGAACCATGTGAAAGCTTGGCTCATGCTCGGCGCTCAGCTGAAAAGATAAGGGCAAAGGGATACTGTCGGCCTCACGCTCCAATGTAAGCGTATTTGAGTACATTGCAGCACCTATTCCGCGATATGCCCCTTGAACAGACACCATGATCCAAGACCCTAACCGCCAATCAGAACTCAAAAAAATTGAAATGTGCGATGCCTGTGCAGGTATTCAGCGCAACTGGCGCAAAGCTCCAGGACATGTAGAACTGGTTCAGGGCAACAACTACGCCCGCGAACGAGAGACTGGCACAGTCAAGATTACGCGGTATGTATGTGAGCGCTGCGGAACGAATTGGGAATACGAGAACGACAAGCAAAACATGCACGCTGGTTGGTCGCTGACTGGACGCCGCCCTAGCAAAGATTAAAATTCATAGCTTCTAGCCCTTAATGGATAAGGGCTAGAGCCTTAAAACTCTTATATTTTGCCGTGACCATATAGAGGCGGCTTTTACACGTGCACAGCGTGCTTTTCCAATTTCCTTTCAGACTCAAAAACCTGCACCTGGCTGCCGGAGATAGTGCAATTCAGCTTCGGTACTTTCACGGCCTAGCACTGCGTTGCGGTGAGGAAAACGCCCAAAAGTTTCAATCACTTCTCTGTGACGGTGCGCGTAATCCAGAGTCTGGGCAAAAAAGTCTCGTAGCTCAGGTTCTGCCTCTTGGTGCAATTGCTCAAAAGCAACCACACTGCTTTCCTGCAAAGCAGCGTCTTCAGCATGCTCCAAAGGCAAATAAATGAACATGCGAGCTACGCTGGGTATGGACGCATCCACATCCCAACCCTGCTCTATGGCCTTCAGCGCTAAATTTCGTGCGCGCTCGTCACCCGCAAAACTTTTCGGTGTGCCGCGATATGCATTGCGGGTAAATTGATCTAGAACGATGAGTACGGACAGCATTCCCAGAGGCTGCTCCATGGCTTCTTTGTCTAACTTTCCGGCCAAGGCTTCCTGCAGCAACCCACCAAACCGTCTGCGAATTTCTTCGTCCGTGTCTTCTGATTTACTAAACCACAGCTTCTGTCGTGACAGCGCACTGTCGTTGGTAGGCAATTCGGCGCCCAACCAATACTCCAATACCTGCGACAAACGCGGATCCAAAGCATGGGCGATAGGCAAAGAAAGCGGTTTGGCTGCATCAGACATGGTTTTTCTCTTCTCTATGAGTGGCGCCCGTCCATAGGGCGTAACCGATGGTGCATGGGCTCCGTCTAAAGATCAAGCCCGAATGGCTCATGAATCGTTGTCAGCATTGTCCGATCAGCATCCGGATACGATCACCCATTGCTATTTTGTTAACTGCAAGGAGATCCCATTGATCAACCACCTGATGCTTGGTACCAATGACCTAGAGGCTTCTGTGCGCTTTTATAACGCGCTGCTTGGAGCGCTTGGAGCACAACCCGGCACACCAGACCGGCACCGCTATTTTTGGCGCCACGCTGGCAGTACTTTCTGTATCACCACACCCATCAACGGTCAGCCTGCCACAGTGGCTAACGGTTTCACGCTGGGATTGGCAGCGCAATCCGAAGAACAAGTCATGCAGGCTTATGAGGCTGGCCTAGTGCAAGGTGGTGCTCCCATTGAAGATCCGCCCGGCTGGCGTGGAGGCGAGCACCCAACCATGTTCTTAGCCTACTTAAAAGATCCCACCGGGCACAAATTGTGTTTAGTTTATCGACCTAC
>JBJEZV010000313.1:0-3433 GCA_051887595.1 Comamonas sp. | reverse complement strand
CCGCTGGGCAGTGCCGAATTGCTGTTTGCCAACAAGCTGTACCGGCAGTGGTTTGGCTCGCTCACGCAAGGCCACTTGCAACTGGTGCAACAAGCCGGCTTGCCTGTCGAGCGCAGCGAATCGGTGGACGATGAAGACGGCCTCATGGGCCTGCCCACGGACTCACTGACCAGCGCTGGCAGCAACAACGCCGAAATATTTGTGGCCGAACTGGGCAAATGGCTGGAAGTGCGCTCGCGCTACTTAAGTTGGGTCGACGGGCGTTTGGCGCAAATGGTGATTGCCACCGACATCACCCAACGCCGTTTGGCTGAAGAACAAGCTGCGCGCCAGGCCGAGCAAGCGCAAAGTGCCAGCCGCCTGATCACCATGGGTGAGATGGCCTCCAGCGTGGCGCATGAACTGAACCAGCCGCTCACGGCCATCAGCAACTACAGCAGCGGCATGCTCACGCGCCTGGAAAACGGCACGCTCACGGAAAGCCAGATGCGTTTTGCGCTGGAGAAAACTGCTCACCAGGCCCAGCGCGCCGGGCAAATCATTCAGCGCATTCGCTCGTTCGTAAAGCGCAGCGAGCCCAACCGCACACTGGCGCGTGTGGAGACTATGGTCGATGAAGCGCTGGAGCTGGCCAATATTGAAATGCGCCGCCGCAATGTGCGCCTGACGCACCATGTAGTGCCCAAGATTGGCCCGGTGTATGCCGATTCGATTTTGATTGAGCAGGTGCTGATCAACCTGATCAAAAACGCGGGCGAGTCCATCGACCAAGCGCAGCGCCCACCCTCTCAGCGCCAGGTGACGCTGAACGTGGCGCCAAAAACCAACGAACGCCAGTTGGGTGTGGAATTTTCCGTACAAGACACTGGGCGCGGGTTGGCTCCTGAGGTACAAGAACGTTTGTTCGAGGCGTTTTTCTCGACCAAGAACGAAGGCATGGGCATTGGTTTGAACCTGTGCCGATCCATTGTCGAGTCGCACGATGGACGCATGTCCGCCGAGAACCTCTACAATGGTTCAGAGGTGGTTGGCTGTCGGTTTGCCTTTTGGTTGCCGTTGGCCGGTCATCAGGAAAAGGGAGACAACCTTTCTACGGCAATTAATCCAAATACAAGGAATCCTGCATGAGCTTGACACCAAAAAAAGGAACGGTTTACGTAGTGGACGACGACGAAGCCGTTCGTGATTCACTGCAGTGGCTGCTGGAGGGCAAGGACTATCGCGTACGTTGCTTTGACTCGGCCGAGTCGTTTTTAGCGCGTTATGACCCCCGCGAAGTGGCCTGTTTGATTGCCGACATTCGCATGGGCGGCATGACAGGTCTGGAGCTGCAAGACAAATTGCTGGAGCGCAAGTCGCCCTTGCCCATTGTCTTCATCACGGGCCACGGCGATGTGCCCATGGCTGTGGACACCATGAAAAAAGGCGCGCTGGACTTTATCCAAAAGCCTTTCAATGAAGACGCGCTGCTCAGCGTGGTGGAACGCATGCTGGACCACGCCCGCGAAGCCTTCGCTGGCCACCAGCAAGCTGCCAGCCGTGAAGCGCTGCTGGCCAAGCTCACCGGCCGTGAGTCGCAAGTGCTCGAACGCATTGTGGCGGGCCGTCTGAACAAGCAAATTGCCGACGATTTGGGCATCAGCATCAAGACCGTGGAAGCGCACCGCGCCAACATCATGGAAAAGTTGGGTGCGAACACCGTAGCTGACTTGCTGAAGATTGCTTTGGGCTCCAACGCTGCGAGCAGCAAAGTCCCAGCATAAACTCTAGGGGTTTCCCCAAAGGCTGCCAGCCACTTGGAGACAAGTCGCTGGCAGTTGTTTTTTTCCACTGACCGACCATTGCACCATGACAGCCCAGATCATCGACGGCAAAGCCCTCTCCGCCCAATTACGCACCGAAGTTGCCCAGCGCGCAGCAGCCTTGACAGCCCAGGGCACCAAGCCCGGTCTGGCCGTGATTTTGGTGGGTGACAACCAGGCCTCGCAGGTCTATGTGCGCAACAAGGTCAAGGCGTGCGAAGACGTGGGCTTTCACTCGGTGCTGGAAAAGTACGACGCCTCCATGACCGAAGCCGAACTGCTGGCCCGCGTGGAAGCGCTCAACAACGACCCCAGCATCCACGGCATCTTGGTGCAATTGCCTTTGCCCAAGCACATTGACGATCACAAGGTCATCGAAACCATCTCTCCCACCAAGGACGTGGATGGTTTTCACGTGGCCAGCGCTGGCGCCTTGATGGTGGGCGAAGTTGGCTTTAAGGCCTGCACACCTTATGGCTGCATGAAGATGCTCGAATCCATCGGCATGAAGGATTTGCGTGGCAAGCATGCCGTGGTAATTGGTCGCTCCAACATTGTGGGCAAGCCTATGGCGATGATGCTGCTGGCTGCCAACGCTACGGTCACCATCACCCACAGCGGCACGGCTGACTTGGCTGCCATGACACGCCAAGCTGACATCGTGGTGGCCGCCGTAGGCAAGGTGAATGTGCTGACACCTGACATGCTCAAGCCCGGCGCTGTGGTGATTGACGTGGGCATGAACCGCAATGCGGAAGGCAAGCTGTGCGGCGATGTGGACTACGACGGCTGCAAGGAAGTGGCCGGCTACATCACCCCTGTGCCCGGCGGTGTTGGCCCCATGACCATCACCATGCTGCTGGTCAACACTATGGAAGCGGCCGAGCGCGCTGCTGCCCAGAAAGCCTAACAAGCCTCGCAAGCACAGTCTCTGTGCTGTGCTGTGCTGCACCCCAGACCTCCACCGCTGCACAGGCGGTTGGAGGTTTTTTTATAGCTGCAAGCCAGCGCAGCACTTTATTTTCAAAGCCCTAAGACCTTGAAATCCATATCCAACAAAGGGCAAATACTATGAAGTTCATAGTTCCCCCCAGGCCTTGAAAGCCAAGGTTTTGGCGCAAAATGATGCGCATGACCAATGCCTTGCTTGAATCTTCCAGCCTGCCTCTGTTTGACCGCATCACGCCTGCAGACGTCGGCCCCGCCATCGACACTTTGATTGAACGCGCACAAGCGGCATTGGAGACGGTCACCGCGCCGGACTTTCCTGCCGACTGGAATGCCATCGCCAAGGTGCTGGACGTGGCCACCGAAAAGCTGGGCATGCAGTGGAGCGCTGTGAGCCACCTCTCCAGCGTGGCAGACACGCCAGAGCTGCGCGCCGCATACAACGAAGCCCTGCCCAAGATCACCGAGTTCTGGACCAACCTGGGTGCCGATGAACGCCTGTACGCCAAGTACAAAGCGATTGACGTCAGCACACTCACACCTGCCCAAAAGAAGGCCCACGAAAACTCGCTGCGCGGCTTTGTGTTGTCGGGTGCTGAGTTGCAAGGTGCAGACCGCGAGCGCTTTGCCAAGATCCAAGAACGCTCGGCCGAATTGGCACAAAAGTTCAGCGAAAACACGCT
>JBJEZV010000312.1:6783-28969 GCA_051887595.1 Comamonas sp. | reverse complement strand
GAGCACTGCCTTCACACGGCAGGGGTCACATGTTCGATCCATGTATCACGCACCACATCAACCCTCTTGGATTTTGTATTCAAGAGGGTTTTTTGTTTACGCTTGTCAGCGCGGCGAGCTCTGGTGAAGGAACATGCTCAGCCAATAAAAACTGGGGCATGTAGCCCCAGTGCTTACGCTGTAAAAACAGTGCGTAGAGATATATCGATCATCGCTTCCTCAACGCAGTTCCATAATCGTGGACTATGTAGCCTTAAAAAGCAGGTCAAATCGCAACTTTGGCTGCATCGTAGGAGTAGAGCCAGTCATAGCGGTCAGCGATAGGGTCAGAACTCCATTCGCGGGCCAGATATTTCTCGGCGGACTCTTCGGTAGCAAGTTCTTCGCTATGGAAGCGGCCAGTGTTGGAAGTCGCTCCACGCACCATGCGACTGGTGCGCTCAATGCGGGCCGATTCATAGCGTTGTAGCGCAGCAGCGGGCAGACCCTTGTCTTTTTCAATGCAGCGGGCCAACACAATGCCATCTTCGATCGAATGTACTGCCCCTTGAGCCAAGAAAGGTAGTGTTGCGTGACAAGCATCTCCCAGCAAACTGACACGCCCCAGTGACCAGCGCTCAATGGGTTCGCGTTTCATCAAGGCCCATTTGAGCAAAGATGGAGAGAGGCGAATCATGGTTTGCACATCTTCATGCCAGCCCGCGAAATCTGCCAAGCATTCCTCAGTAGTACCGGGCTCATTGCCACCTGCTGCAGTCCAAGTTTTGTTTTCGATAGTGGCGACAAAATTCATGATTTCACCACGGTGAAGTGGGTAACTCACGACGTGTGCACCTGGCCCAATCCACGTACTGCCCACATGCACTTGCATATGTGCAGGTAAATCTTTCATGGGAATAAGCCCGCGCCACGTCACCATTCCTGAGAAGTGAGGGTTGCATTCGCCCCATAAAGTGTTGCGAATGACAGAGCGCCAGCCATCAGCGCCAATCAAAATATCACCTTTGATCTTGCGTCCGTCTGCCAAGATCAAAGTCGCGCTGGTGTCATCCTGTTCTAAGCCTTCTGCGCGCGCACCCAAGCGAATGGCATCTGGCTTCAATGCACGCACAGCATTGGTCAAGGTGTCTAAAAGGTCGGGGCGATAAACAGTTAAATAAGGATAACCGTACTTTTCAATGGCGCTTTTGCCAAGATCAAACAATGGCCAGGCTTTGCCTGTATTCCACAGGCGAAATTCTTTGCGTACGGGGTCGCAAGAAAGCTCTTTCAGCGTTTGGAAAACGCCTAGCTCGTCGAGCGCTCTGCAGCCATTGGGGCTAATTTGAATGCCAGCGCCAACTTCCTTGATTTCAGGCGCTTGCTCGTAGACTTCGACGTCAAACCCTTTTTTAAGCAAAGCCAGTGCAGCAGACATCCCTCCGATACCACCGCCCGCAATAATTACTTTCATCTTCTTCTCCCTGCTAATTTTTACTCAACAGATACTTTGGCTTTTACGATCACGTCGCGCCACAGATTGATTTCCTGATGGAAAAATGCTTTGAATTCGTTGGCGCTGCGGCTTGAGGGCTGCGCACCACGCTGTTTGAGGTATTGGGTCAACTCAGGTGAAGCCATGACGTCACGGATGGCAGCGTTCAACTGGTCCAGGATGGGCTGAGGAGTGCCAGACTTTGCAAAAATACCGAACCAGGTGCTCACGTCAAAATTTTCAAATCCTGCTTCTTTGGCGGTAGGAACATCTGCCAATACGGGCCAACGCTGGTCGCCTGTAATTAACAACCCGCGCATTTGACCTGCAGAGATGTAGGGGGCAAGGTTGGCTGCATCCAAGAACACCACATCAGTCTCGCCCTTCAACACTGCTTGCATAGCGGACATAGCGCCGCGGTAGTTAATGGGGTTGAAGCTCAAACCATTCTGAATGCTGAATAACTCACCGGCCAAGCGGGTGGATGTGCCAGCGACAGCAGCATTAATCTCACCAGGCTTGGCCTTGGCCAGCGCTACCAGCTCCGCAATATTCTTGACTGGCAGCTTAGGTGATACAGCAATCGCAAATGGCAGAGACATCAACTGTGCCACGGGTGCCAGATCGGTGGCTGCGTTGTAGCGACTGGAATGGCTTTTGTACAAGCTGGGGTTGATCGCGGAAGCGGGCGTATCGGTGAGGAGTGTGTAGCCATTAGCGGGTGAAGTCAGCAAGGCATTCATACCAATGGCACCTTGACCGCCTGGACGATTTTCCACAATGACAGGCTGGCCCAAGCGCTTCGAAAGTCCGTCTGCCACCAGGCGGCTAGTAATGTCTACTGTGCTGCCTGCATCGTAGGGAGTAACGATGCGAATGGTGCTGTTGGGAAAAGCTTGCGCATGTGCATTGAAACCTGCCGCAGCGAAGAACATTGCGCAGCTTGCTTTGAATAATTGACGACGTAGCATGGGCTGGTCTCCTTTTGTCTAAGCCCTAGAAAATTCGCTGATGCCGCTCGCGCTATTGAAGCCATAGCTTTGCGAGCATATGCACCAGCTCTTGTAGAAATTGCGTTCGAGGCAGAAGGTTAGGACACAACCTCTTCTCGAAGCATGTCAAAAGCAGCCATGACCGGCATGTCGCTAGCGCGTACAAAGTAGCTCTCGCTGTCGGCTTCGTGGCGGTAGGTGCGCCATGCAGGGACTGCGATCACATCTCCCATATTCCATTCAATGGTCTCGCCATCGACAATGGTGCGTCCGCTGCCTTGTACTACCGTGTATAGGCTGTTGTCCGTAGTGCGCAATTGTTGTGACTTGAACCCAGCACCCAAGCGCTGAACGTGCAAAGCAATGGTCTTAAGCGCAGGCTGACCCAGCTCGATTTCTTGCTCTGCCATGCCATGCGACGGCGCGGTGGTTTGTGCGGATAGTTGGGCGACCGAATCCTCCCAGCGGAATGCGATGGGCGAGCTTTCAACGCTAACCACATCTTTTTCCAGCTTGTCAGGGTGACGCTCAAAGAACATGGGCTCCAGCAAGTGAACCAGTGGCACATCCAAAACGTCGACCCAATAGCAGTCGTCTTGATGTTCGCCACCAGCATGGTCGTGCGAATGCCAAGCCATGCTCGGGGTCAAGAGTACATCGCCGGGCCGCATTTCTACACGAGTGCCATTGACAACGGTGTAAGTGCCTTTGCCTTCCAAGATGATGCGCAATGCATTGGGTGTATGACGGTGAGCATCTGCCGTCTCACCGGGTTTGATCAATTGGTAGGCCGCAACCATGGTGCGCACCGTTGCGTAGAGATTGCCTTCAACCGGATTGGTCATCGTCAGATTGCGACGATCGGCCATGGCGTGGTCAACCAAATGACCTGCTGCATCCAAAATAGGTTTGACGTCGCTGTAACGCCAACGGTAGGGCACAAAGTTCTTGCGAGGCTCTGGCCACAACGCAGGCGCACGACGGTGCCAACCACCTTCAACGCTGATGGCATCAAAGGCTTGATACAGAGACTCTAATGTGTCGAGTTTCTTTGTCATGCTCATGCAACCAGAGGCTGTTTAACGATGTCAGGGGTGTAGGACTGTTCAAACACCACGGTTTTGCCGGACTTGCCTTGCACGACCTTCATTTGCATCTCGCCCAACTCATCAATGCGAATCAGCACCGTATCACCATCGACAATCTGACCAACACCAGCCGGCGTGCCTGTAGCGATGATGTCACCGGGCTCTAGCGTCATGACAGATGCAGCCATTTCGATCATGCCGGGGATGTCTAGCACCAAGTCCTTGGTATTAGCGCTTTGACGCAATTCACCGTTGACCCACAGTTTCATCTTCAAATTCGCAGGGTCACTCACCTCGTCGGCGGTCGTGATCCAGGGGCCGACAGGGCAGAAGCTGTCATAAGCCTTGCGAAATACACGTTCCTCTCGTCCACGCACCACCATGTCCATCAGGCATGCATAGCCGAACACATAGTCTTTCCAGTCTTCACGGCGAACATTGCGGCCGCGCTTTCCAATGATGATTCCCAGCTCGGCTTCATGGTGCACTTCGCGGCCTGGCAGGTCTGGCAGCTCAATCACATCACTGGCGCCGCACAGAGAAGAAGCGGGCTTGAGAAAAAAGCCCTGATGTGTGGCTCGATAGTTGGCTTGCATTTCCTGACCGTGATCGTTGTAGTTCACGGGATAGGCAATGACTTTGTTGGGCCATGGAACTGGGGTGAGCAGGCGTACGTCTGCGACGGGAATACGCGGGGCCGTCGCAAGGCAAGCTTCAATTTGAGGGCGAATGCTTTCCCAGTTGGCAATCATTTGTACGGAGCCGACGGGAGGCCATTGCTGTGGGTCAATGCCTAAAGCTTGTGTGACGTCCAACAGGTCATCTCCAACGACAACACCGATTCGTCCTTCGTTAAAGCGTGCAATTTTCATAACGTTGTCTCTACTCTTGTAGCAAGTGCAAAAAAGGGGAAGTGCATCAGATTCGATACTCAACTGCATGTCATTCTATGCATCCATGCTTAAATTTATACCAATTCCTTGTAGAAAGTTCTATTTTTCTATTGATTTCGTTTTTTTTTAGAACACACATAGAATGGCGACTTTGCATACATCAATTGCTTCTATGACGAAAAACACCACCTCTGCAGACGAGGCCCCTGAAGGAGTCGGCGTAGCTGCAGTGAATCGTGCACTTTCCATCTTGGAAGCTTTTTCCAAGGAAAGACGCAGCCTCAGCTTGACGCAGCTGGCAGAGCAAACAGGTCTTTATAAAAGCACGGTGTTGAGATTGGCGGAGTCTTTAGAAGCCGCTGGTTACCTGTATCGAGACAGTCAAGGTATCTACAACTTGGGGCCAACGCCTTTGAGATTGGCAGCCCTGTATCGCAGCAGCCTGCACCCATCTGAATTCATCATGCCCATCCTGCGTGAGCTTTCTGGACTGACTGGTGAGAGTGCTGCGCTCTATACACGTGCAGGCAATAAGCGCTTGTGCGCCTACCGGGTCAGCTCATCGCGCGCGATCAGCGATAACGTCCAGCAAGATGAGTTGCTGTCTTTGGATAAAGGTGCTGGCGGGCATGTGCTGCAAGCTTTTTCTGGCGCAGAAGGTGAGCGATACGAAGAAATCCGTCGCACTTTTTCGTGCCTGACCATGGGCGAACGCGACCAAGAAACCGCAGCTATTGCCTGCCCGGTTTTTGGGCCACAGCAAAAGCTTGAAGGCGCGCTCTCTATTTCTGGTCCGTTGCATCGATTCACTCCCGATGCTGTCAGTGCCATGCATGCGCATCTCATGGCTGCCGGAGTCAAGATCACCATGCACTTTGGTGGCGATACGACGGTCTATCCATCATTCAATTAGGCCAAGCAGTTCTATGACACCACTTTTGCAAAATATTCGCGTTCTTGACCTCACCAATGTATTGTCTGGCCCGTTTTGTGGCTATCAACTGGCCTTATTGGGTGCAGACGTGATCAAAGTCGAGTCCCCCGATGGCGGGGATTTGGCACGTCAATTGGGCGCTGATGCATCCCTGAACAAAGCGTATCTGGGCGCATCTTTTTTGGCTCAGAATGGGAGCAAACGCTCGATTGTTCTGAACCTCAAGGACGAGCAGGATGTGGCAGTGTTCAAAAAACTGGTCGCAACTGCGGATGTCGTGCTCGAGAACTTCCGACCAGGGGTAATGGACCGGCTGGGGCTGGGTTATGAGGTGCTCAAAAGCATCAAGCCTGATCTGGTTTACTGTGCCATTTCTGGTTTTGGCCAAGAAGGACCACTGGCTGCAGCGCCTGCATATGACCAGATCATTCAAGGCTTGTCTGGATTGATGAGTATCACGGGTGATGCGCAGAGTGCTCCTTTGCGTGTGGGCTACCCACTGTGCGACACATTGGGAGGCATGACGGCAGCATTTTCTATTTGCGCAGCTTTGGTGCGGCGCAGCCAGAGTGGAGAAGGTGCCTTCCTGGATGTATCCATGTTGGATTCAACGCTCGTGTCAATGGGATGGGTGGTCTCTAACTTGCTGATTGCAGGCCAAAAGCCTGTCGCCATGGGCAACGAGAATTTCACTGCGGCGCCATCAGGCACTTTTTCGACAGCGGATGGGCCTATCAATATTGCAGCGAACAAGCAGCAGCAGTTCGAGAAGCTGTGTGATCTGATTGGCGCGCCTGAGCTGAAAACTGATGAACGCTTTGCAGAGCGCGAAGCACGCAAGCGCAACCGAGCGGCATTGAAACAGGCCATTGAGCAACGTCTTCACACCGATGCAGCTTGTGTATGGGAAAAGAAATTCAATGCTGCTGGCATCCCGGCCGGTCAGGTGCTCAGCATTGAACAAGCGTTGATGCAGCCACAAGTGCAGCAGCGCGATCTGATCACAGAAGTGCCTTTTGGCTCTGCGCAACGAGTAACGGTGAAACTTGCACGCAGCGGTTTCCGGGTCGACGGCCAAGCAACCGGCCCAGCGTCAGCTCCTCCATTGTTAGGCGAGCACACCAAAGAAATTTTGCGCGAGCTGGGGATCGAAGAAGAGCTGAGCGCCTGAACACACGGATACCTCAATAAGACTGTAGAAAAAAGACAAGCATGAAAGACAAAACACCAAAGACAGCAGATCAACTGTTGCAGGAGGCATCTGACTGGTGGAGCACTTCCATCATCGATATTCATCCCGGCGTCATTAAGACGCGTGGTATTCCGATCCAGGATCTGATTGGCAAGATCAGTTTCCCCCAAATGATCTGGCTCATGTTGCGCGGAGAGCTGCCTAGCGCAGAGCAGGCCAAGTTGCTGGAAGCGTGCTTGGTTGCTGCGGTGGATCATGGCCCTCAAGCCCCGTCGATCGCAATTTCTCGTATGGCAGTCACCTGCGGCTTGCCCTTGAATGGCGCTATGGCTTCGGCCATCAATGTGCTGGACGATATCCACGGCGGCGCGGGAGAGCAATGCCTTTCGCTATACCAATTGATAGCAACACAACTGGCGCAACCTGAGGCTGCCAAAGATGCACAAGCGTTAGAAAAGGCAGTTCATACAGGCTTGGATTTGTATATCGCGGAAAACGGGAAAATCATTCCTGGGTTCGGTCATCGATTCCATCCGGTCGATCCTCGGGTGGCCCCTTTGCTTTCGTTGGTCGAGGAAGCCGTGGCGGGCGGTCATGTGGTTGGCAATTATTCACTCATTGGTAAGGCGGTCGAACAGGCGTTGCGCCAGCGTACGGGCAAAACCTTGTCCATGAATATCGATGGTGTGACCGCCGTAGTCTTTGGCGAGCTGGGTTTTGCACCTGCATTGGCGCGTGGCATTTTTATCTTGTCGCGCTCGGTGGGGATTTTGTCGCACGCTTGGGAGCAGTCCCAGTCTGGCCATCGCATCAAAGGTCCTATGCCTACAGGCATCCCTTACACCTATACAGGCAACTGATTGCTGAGCCCCAACTCTGCGCATGGAGCTTGAAAGCACTGAATTTCAGTGACCCCAGTACTGGCGCCAGCGTCTTTACGCACTATGAATGCCCACCCCATGGTGGGCATTGCTGTCTTGGCTCAAACCTATGCAAAAAAACGCATTTGTGCGACTTAGACTGACTTGGATGGCGTATCTTGTTTAGCTAAGATGAAGCCAAAGAGGCGAAGAGAGGGTGTCTCTGCTCGCTGGTCTTCAGAAATTTCATTTTGCCCATAGAAAGGCCTTCACTATGCCGTTTTCCGACAAAGTCTCTTCCGCACAAGCCGATCTGGAAAAGCTCGTGACCGATGTGCGAGGTTTGCTGGCCAGCAAGGATCTGGATTCGATTCCCCAGATCAATGTGCTGCGCCAAAAGCTTGACGATGGTGTGCACCATGCGCGCGAATCTGCGGTGCAGGCGGCGCAAGAAGCTGCGCGCCAGGCCAAAGAGGCGGCTTATGCGGCCGACCGTTATGCCCATGATGAGCCTTGGCGCGTGGCAGGCGCTGCCTTGGCGGTAGGCGCGTTGCTGGGCTTTTTGCTGGCCCGTCGCTAAACGCTCTGGGATTCGCAAGCTCGCACACTAGAACTGAAAGGAACCTGCCGTGAATTGGATGTCAGCCATTGGATTGGATAGTTACGTTGCTCGCTTGCGAGCCAATCTCAATGAAGGCGCCATGGCGGCAGAAGACCGCATCGCCCTGGCAAGGCTGGAGTGGGCGGCGCAAAAAAAGCGCCTGCAAACCATTTTGGTGCTGGGCATTGTGATGGGGGGGCTGACGATTGTGGCGCTGGTGCTGCTGTCTTTGGCCATTTTGATTCACTTTTGGGATTCACCCCAGCGCACGGTAGTGGCTTGGGTGATTGCCGGGGTGTGGCTGTTGGCGTGGGGCGCAGTGTTGATGGTGTTGCTGTCAGCGCTGCGCAAATCCAGCCAGCCGTTTGCCTTGACGCGTGCAGAGCTGGCACGTGATTGGACTCACATCAAGGAGAAACTGTGAACACTGTGACTGCTTCAGAACCTGTGCACACCGATGCGGTGACGCCGCCTTTGTCCGCCATGGCTGCCTTGGAACAAGACGCACGCTGGGCCAGTGCTGGTGCGCAAGAGCGCGAAGTACTCAAGCGCATTGCCATGCAGCGTGACCGGTTGGCGGCAGCCAAGCAGGCCAAAATGCAGGCGCTGGCGCTGAAGTCCGAGCGCGACAGCGTTCCGGCTGAAGCACCATTTGCTGAGCGTTTAATGGTGTTTGCCAAGCTGCACCCAGTGGCGACCGCTGCGGTGGCTGGCGTGGCGTTGATGATTGGGCCGCGCAAGCTCCTGCGCTTTGGCGCGCTGGCGTTGCCGATAGTGGCCAAATTCAAGCGTTAAATCTTCAGATTTACCCAAATACACAAGAGCCCGGCATGCCGGGCTTTTGTTTTGGGAGCTGCTAGCCTATGTGTAGAGCCATTTTCAGCATGTTTTGTATCTGAAAATGGCTTGTAGCCTAGGATGATGGCTACTTTATTGATAGATCAATGCCTTAACGCAAGGCTTTGATGGCCTTGGCCGCATCGGTGACCAAGCCGGGGCCTGCGTAGATCAAGCCACTATAGATTTGCACCACGTCAGCGCCCGCGCGGATTTTTTCGGCAGCGTCTTCGCCGCTCATGATGCCGCCCACGCCAATGATGGGGAAACCTTTGCCCAGCGCTGCACGCAACTGGCGGATCACGCGGTTGCTGGCCTCAAATGCTGGCGCGCCGCTCAGGCCACCGGCTTCTTCGCCATGTGGCATGCCTTGCACGGCTTCGCGGCTGAGTGTGGTGTTGGTGGCAATCACGCCGTCCATGCCGTGGCGCAGCAAGGTAGCGGCAATGACTTTGACCTGGGCTTCATCCAGATCGGGCGCAATCTTCACAAAAATCGGCACGCGGCGTTGATGTTGCGTGGCCAGTGCTTCGCGCTTGGTCGCAATTGCACCCAGCAGGGCGTCCAGCGCTTCATCGCTTTGCAGGGCGCGCAGGTTTTTGGTGTTGGGCGACGAAATGTTCACCGTCACATAGTCGGCGTGGGGGTAGACGCCTTCAAGGCAGATCAAATAGTCGTTCGTGGCTTCTTCAATGGGCGTCACGGCGTTTTTGCCAATGTTCAGGCCCAACAGCAGCGGCTTGCCTTGGGCACGCACTTGGGATTTTTTGACGTTGGCAATGAAAGCATCCAGCCCGTCGTTGTTAAAGCCCAGGCGGTTGATGAGGCCCTGTGCTTGGGGAATACGGAACATGCGCGGCTTGGGGTTGCCGGGTTGGCCCTTGGGTGTGACGGTGCCCACTTCGACAAAACCAAAGCCCATGGCTGCCAAAGCGTCAATGCAGCGGGCGTTTTTGTCCAAGCCAGCGGCCATGCCCACGCGATTGGGAAACTGCAAGCCCGCCAAGGTGATGGGGTCCTCCACCTGCGGAGCCGACCACGCCAGCTGCAAGGGCGTGCCCTGGCCTTTGGCAAGGGCGTTCATCGTGAAGTCATGGGCAGCTTCAGGGTCCATGGAAAACAGGAAAGGGCGAACGAGGGCGTAGGGGATCAGCGACATAGGGAATAATTCAAGGGATTAACTGGATTCTCTCCCATGACGACACCTACTGCTCCTTTGTCCCAAGATGAATTGAAAACTTTGGTCGGTCAAGCCGCGCTGCACTATGTAGTGCCCGGCGAAATTGTGGGCGTGGGCACCGGCTCCACGGTCAACAAATTCATTGATGCACTGGCGTCGATGAAGGACCAGATCAAGGGCGCTGTGTCCAGCTCGGTTGCGAGCACCGAGCGTCTGAAGGCGCTGGGCATCACGGTTTTCGATGCCAATGAGGTGCACAGCCTCTCGGTCTACATTGACGGCGCCGATGAAATCGACGGCCAAGGCTATATGGTCAAGGGCGGCGGCGCGGCGCTGACGCGCGAGAAAATTGTTGCAGCGCTGGCCAAACAGTTTGTCTGCATCGTGGATGAATCCAAGCTGGTGCACGCATTGGGCAAGTTCCCATTGCCTGTGGAAGTGATCCCCATGGCAGCGGCCCAAATTGCCCGCAACTTTGAAGCCATGGGTGGCACTGCCACCATCCGCATGAAGGACGGCCAACCTTTGGTCACTGACAACGGCCAACACATTATCGACGTGCGCGGCTTGACCATCACCGACCCGCTGGCCTTTGAAAGCCAAGTCAACCAGTGGCCCGGCGTGGTCACCGTGGGTGTGTTTGCGCACCAAAAGGCCCATGTTTGCCTGATGGGCACAGCTACTGGCGTGAAGACTTTCACCTACTAATTTCTATTTAGAAGCACACCATGCTCAACATCCTCTGGTTGGGCTTTTTCATCGTGGCTGCTGTCGCTGCGCTGGCCCAATGGCTGGTGGGCGGGCAGCCCGATGTGTTTGCACAGATGGTGCAGGCGCTGTTTGCCATGGCCAAGCTCTCGGTCGAGGTCATGGTGCTGCTGTTTGGCACGCTGACGCTGTGGCTGGGATTTCTGCGTATCGCGGAAGAGGCGGGCATCGTCCAATGGCTGGCCAAGGTGCTCGGGCCATTGTTTGCCAAGCTCATGCCCGAAGTGCCACGCGGTCACCCCGCGCTGGGGCTGATTACGCTGAACTTTGCGGCCAACGGTTTGGGGCTGGACAACGCTGCCACGCCCATGGGCCTCAAAGCCATGCGCGCCTTGCAAGAGCTCAATCCCAAGCATGACACTGCAACCAACGCGCAGATTCTATTTTTGGTGCTGAACGCCTCATCGCTCACGCTGCTGCCGGTCACCATCTTTATGTACCGCATGCAGCAGGGCGCTGCCGACCCCACGCTGGTGTTCTTGCCTATTTTGCTGGCTACATCGGCATCGACCTTGGTAGGGCTGCTGGGCGTTGCACTGGTGCAGCGCTTGCCCATCTTTAGCCCGGTGGTGCTGGCCTATCTGCTGCCCGTGGCACTGGGCTTGGCAGGCTTTATGGCGCTGCTCACCACGCTCAGTGCGGCGGCGCTGGCTTCGCTCTCATCCTTATTGGGCAACTTCACGCTGTTTGCCTTGATCTTGCTCTTTGTCTGCATGGGTGCATATAAAAAAGTGCCCGTGTACGACAGCTTTGTGGCGGGTGCCAAAGAAGGCTTTGATGTCGCCAAGGGCCTTCTGCCGTATTTGGTGGCCATGCTGTGTGCGGTGGGCATATTCCGTGCCTCGGGGGCGCTGGACTATGTCCTCGATGCCATTCGCTGGTGCGTGAGTTTGCTGGGCATGGATGGGCGTTTTGTGGACGCCTTGCCCACCGCGCTGGTCAAACCCTTCTCTGGCAGCGCGGCGCGCGCCATGCTGATCGAGACCATGCAAAGCCAAGGCGTGGACAGTTTTGCTGCATTGGCTGCAGCCACTATTCAAGGCAGCACCGAAACCACTTTCTATGTGCTGGCCGTGTACTTTGGCGCAGTCGGCATCCAAAAGGCACGGCATGCGGTGCCTTGTGCGTTGGTCGCTGAATTGGCTGGGGTGGTTGCGGCGATTGGGGTGACGTATTGGTTTTTTGGGTAGAGCGGTACTCATCTTCAGCCCGCTGTCAGCTTGCGCAAGCTGACGCGAAAATTACCGCCTACAGTCTTGGTTTTCGCAGACGCTGTCTCAGAACAGCGCTGAGATTTCTCTGGGTTCCCCATGAGGGCAGCTTAGGGCCGCCATCTTTTCGATTGAAAGTGAGACAAGCCATGATGATCAAACACTGGGTGCTGGGTGTCTCCAGCATAGTGCTCGCGTTGAGCGCAACAGCCCAAACCAATTACCCTGACAAACCAATCCGCCTGGTTGTGCCTTTCCCTCCAGGACAAGCCACTGATATTTTCGCGCGGGCTTTGGCCGACAAGCTAGGGCAGAAGCTGGGTCAGCCCTTGGTCGTAGAAAACAAGGCAGGAGCGGGTAGCAATATTGGCACCGAGCAAGTGGTGCGCAGTGTGCCGGATGGATATACCTTGTTGGTGGCTGGTAGTGCCATGGTGGTGAACCAGACCTTGTACAAAAAGGTGAGCTTTGACCCACGCACGGACCTGAAAGGCATCAGCCTGATTGCTAAAGTGCCTCTGGTGTTCTTGGCACACCCCAGTGCTGGTGTTAGCAGCATGCAGGATTTAGTTAACAAAGCCCGCCAAAAGCCTGGGACTTGGAATTACGCCAGCGCTGGGATCGGTGGCACCCAGCACTTAAGTGCTGAAATGGTTAAAGCGCGCGCCAAGATCCAAATTGAACACATTCCGTACAAAGGCAGCGGCCCTGCGCAGGCCGACTTTTTGGGCGGACAAGTGCCACTCATGGTCGACTCCGTCACTGCTGCTTTGCCCAATATTCAAAATGGCAGGGCGATTGCACTGGGTGTGACTTCCAAGAACCGTTCACAGCAATTGCCTCAAGTGCCCAGCATTGCGGAATCGGGTGTGCCTGAGTTCAAGGACTTTGAAGCCGTGGGCTGGCTTGGCTTGATGGCCCCGAAAGGAACGCCTGACGCCATCATTGAGCTTTTGAACCGCGAGTCTGTGGCGATTTTGCAAAGCGAAGAGATGCGCCAATTTATCAGCGATCGTGGCGCTGAAGTTGCGCCAACCAGTCCTGCTGAGATGGACGATTTCGTTTCCAGCGAAATCGATAAATGGGGCCAAGCGGTCAAGCAATCAGGCGCCTCGGTGGATTGAACCTAGCTACAGACGAAGCAATACGGCGGCCTGAGAGCCGCCGTTTTATTAGGGGCGCATATGAATGGTTTAGGGAGTGATCGTGCGTAGCCGCAGCAACTGCCCCTTGCGCTCATCCGTCAACACATACAACCACCCATCCGGCCCCTGGCGCACATCGCGCACGCGCTGGCCGAGGTTGGGGAGCAGGTGTTCGACTTTCTCTACCTTGTTTTCATTCAAGGTGATGCGCTCCAAGCGTTTGGCCTTAAGCGCGCCGACGACCATATGGCCCTTCCAGCCTGGGTAGCGGTCTGAGGTAATAAATGCCATGCCGGAAACGGCAATCGATGGCGTCCATTGGTGCACGGGCTGCTCCATGCCGTCTTGGTGCGTAATGCCTGCGCCAATCTTGCCGCCACCGTAGTTCTCTCCATAGGTAATCACGGGCCAGCCATAGTTTTTGCCGGGCTCGGGGCGGTTGATTTCATCCCCGCCTTGGGGGCCATGCTCGTTCATCCAAAACGTACCATCAGGTGCAAGTGCTGCGCCTTGGGGGCTGCGGTGGCCCCAACTCCAAATTTCAGGCAGGGCGTCTCTGCGGCCCACGAAGGGGTTGTCCTTGGGGACGCTGCCATCTTTGTGGATGCGCACAATTTTGCCCAGGTGGCTTTGCAGGTTCTGCGCCTCTTCTTTGAACAACGAACGCTCACCCAGCGTCAGCAGCAGCGTACCGTCAGGTCGTTCCACGATGCGGCAACCAAAATGCAACTGACTGGCTTTTTTGGGCTTTTGGCTAAAAATGACTTGCACGTTGTTGAGCTGTTTGCGGTCGGCTGAAAGCTGCGCCTTAGCCAGCGCAGTGCTGTTGCGGCCTTCGCTACCAGGCTCCGAATAGCAAAAGTACAAGCTGCGGTTGCGGGCAAAGTCGCTATCCAGCACGACATCCAACAAGCCACCTTGGCCGCCCACCGCAATCTCGGGCAAACCTTGGATGGGCGCGCCCAAGCTACCATCTGCGCCGACTACGCGCATGCGTCCAGGTCGTTCTGTGACCAGAAAATCGCCCTCAGGTAAAAATGCCACGGCCCAGGGGTGTTGAAGATCTTGGGCGACCACTTCCGGGCGGATGTCCAGCGCGTAGCTGGCATACGTGGTCAACATCAAGGCCGTACCAATTGCGGTAGAACGTAAGGCACAAGGCATCAAATGTGGCATGGGTGTCTCCTGATAAATGCGTGGTGACGGGCACCACGGGATGGGCGAAGGCACAAAAACTTGGGCATGTTGGCGCTGTGGCCTATGCCGCAGGTGTATAAATCTTGCTGAATCATTCTATGCCGCACTTTAAGGGCGGCTTTTTTGTTCTTTTTTGAGAAAGGCCCCCTATGGGAGCGCAATGGAAAGCCAAGGGTAAGGCCCTGGTTGCGGATGCCAAAGGCAAACTGTTTGGCAAATTGGTCAAGGAAATCACCGTAGCAGCCCGCTTGGGCGGTGGCGACCCTACAGGCAACTCGCGCCTGCGTATGGCCATTGAAGCAGCGCGCAAGGCTTCCATGCCCAAGGACACTTTGGACCGTGCCATCAAAAAAGGCTCGGGAGCAGGGGCCGATGCAGTCAACTACTCCAGCGTGATTTTTGAAGGCTACGCCCCCCACCGCGTGCCCGTGATGGTCGAGTGCCTGACCGACAACCCGAACCGCACCGCACCCAATATGCGCGTGTGCTTCCGCAAGGGCCAGATGACGGCGGTGGCTTGGGACTTTGACCACGTGGGCATGATCGAAGGTGAAGCTGAAAACGGTGCAGATCCTGAATTGGCTGCCATTGAAGCCGGTGCGCAAGACTTTGAAGCCGGTGACGAAGAGGGCGTGACACTGTTCATCACCGATCCGACCGATCTGGATACTGTCTCCAAGGCACTGCCTGCACAAGGTATCAAGGTGCTGTCGGCCAAGTTGGGCTACAAGGCCAAAAATCCTGTGAGCATGTCCAGCCTGTCGGCTGAGCAGCAAGAAGAAGTGCAAACCTTCTTGGCCGGCTTGGACAACGACGACGACGTGCAGCACGTGTTTGTCGGCTTGGTGGACTGATATACGCAGCTACAGAGCACACATTCAAAAAGGGATTGCGATGCAATCCCTTTTTTTGTGCTGGCCTGAGGGGGTGCCTTAGTCCCCGATATAGGCACGCAGGTGTAGCAAGGCATTGGGGTGCTTCATACCTGCGCGTTCCAGAACTTCTTCAACGCTGACGCCGCTGTCCAGCCACTGAACCAGCACCGTGTTGCGTAACACCTGCGGCCCCATGCGGGCAGGCTCGGGCAAATGGTGTTGCGCGGCAGCCTGCTTTAAGGTTTTGGTCACCAAATGCAGCAAGGTATGTTTGGACAGCTCTGGCGCCTTGCGCGTACAAAACAGCGCGTTGTGGTGCTGCATGGCATGGTAGCCCGCACGTGCAGTCAGCCACTGCTGCAGCGCCTGGCTGAGCGCCTCTGAGACCGGCAGACGGCGGCTTTGCCTGTCACGCTCGCCAATGATTTGCAGTGCTTCAATCCGACTGGGTTTGGTGCCCTCCGTGGCGGAACGTTGCAAGCTGTCGACTTCCAGCATGCGCACCTCTTCAGGCGTCAAGCCCAGCTCCATGAGCAACATCAAGATGGCGCGGTCGCGTGTGGTGATGAGGTCTTGGGGGGGTGGCAGCTGCGCCTGCAAGGCACGCCACATGCGTGGCGACAAAATGGCGCCTTGTGGGTCTTCGCTGGGTGGAAGCTCTTGGCGGCTGATGCCTTGGGCAGGGTTGTGGGGCACCCAGGTTTGCATCAGTGCATGGTCATAAATGCGGTCCAGCACGCGCCAGTAGCGTCGGCGCGTAATGTCGCTGGGCGCATGGCCTTTGGGGCTTTGCGGTTGGTGGTTAATGAATTGCAGGACATCTTCTGCATTGGCCTGCGCCCAGGCGTGTGGCGCTGCACTGCGGGCTGCCAGAAAACGCAGCCACGAATTCCAGATAAAGCCATAGGGCCGGGCCGCATCGGGGGTCAAAGGCTCCCAGGGGTTTTGTCCGCACGCTTGTAGCCACGACGCAAAGCAGGCGTCCGCATCCACAGGCTGCGTTGCATCGAATGAAGGGGCAGAAGAGGGCATGGTAGAGGGCACTTGAAAGCAAGCGCACGATTGTCGGGCATGCCAGGTTCAGCTAGGTTTTACAGGGCATCGCCCATGGTTGTGGTGGGAGCCGTGCGGTGTTGCACGGGCGCCAAGCTCTTCTGTGCATGCTGGAGCAAGTCGTTGGGCGATGCACCTTGGAACTGGGTGCAGCTGGCACCCAGCAGCAAAGCTTGCACCCCCAGGTTCTGGCAATCGCCTTGTACGTCATACAGGCGTTGGCGGATGCGCGCCACAATGTGTTCAAACGAGGCGTCGCCCACGATGCCTGGCAAGACGATGGCAAGTTGCTCGGTTTGCCAGCGCGCCAAGGTGTCACTGTTGCGCAGTTGGGTTTGCAGGATTTGGCCCACCAAACGCAAGGCCGCAGTGAGATCAACGGTGGTGCTATCTGACTCAGAGGGTGCAGTCATTTGCAGTTGCACGATCAAAACCGCCAAGTGCGTGCGATTGTGCTGCTTGAGCCGCAATCCATTGTGCAGACGATCTTGCAGCAATTTGGCTGATGGCAGGTCAGTGTCGCGGTCATGCAAGTCAGTATGGGAGAGCAGCAAGTCCAAGCTGGGGCGCTCGCTCACATCACTGATCACCGCAATATAGTGCTGAGGACGTTGCTGTTCATTGAGTACAGGCGAGATAGACAGTCGCTGTATCCATGCCGTGCCATTGAGGCGCGTGCACAGAATTTCGCCTTGCCAATATTTCGCGGCCATGACGGTCGGCCACAGCTGGCTCAGATCCGTGGCCATTTCTACGTCTTCATACAGCGAATCCAAGCTGCGGCCAATGCACGTCTCGCGCTCCAGTTCCATCAAGCGCAAAAAGGCTGGGTTGGCGTCTGAAATATTGTGGTTGGCATCCACAATGGCAACGCCTTCGCGCACGTGCTGAAAAACGCTGGCGGCAATACGCAGCTGGGCATCTGCGCGTTTGCGCGAGGTAATGTCTTGCAAAAATCCCACAAACACCGTGCCGGTTGACGTGACCGCTTTGCCAATCGACAACTGCAAAGGCATGTGGCGCCCATCTTTGCGTTTGCCCAGCACTTCGCGCGCTTTCACACCAATGGGCAGTTCCGGGTTGGACTGGTGTTTGTGCAAATAACCATCATGCTGCTCTGCCAGCGGAGAGGGCATCAGCATAGAAACATTGCGCCCCAGCACTTCCTCTTTGGTGTAGCCGAAAATGCGCTCAGCGGCAGGGTTGAATTCGCCAATGTGGCCCTTGGCATCGATGGTGATCATGCCGTCGACTGAAGTAGTCATCAGCGCTTCGAGGCGAGCATCGCGCAAAGTTACCGCCTGCCAAAGGTCACGATAGCGCAGCAAGGCATTGGCCAGTCCCAAGACCAAAAATACAACCAAAGATACGGCGACCAGCAAGATGGACAGCGTATGTGCCGAGTCCAGTCCCTGCGGCACGGTGGACTGTGCTTGTACAGTGCTGATGCGCAAGGCCAGCATCGACAGATAGTGCATGCTGGCAATGGCCAGCGTCAGCAGCAAAGGTGGCAGCAGCCGCCAGCTCCAGTGCGAGGCATACAGCTTGCGATGGTCAATCCATTGCTGCAAAAAGAACGCCACCATGGAAAAGCCCAAACCGCTGAAAATCGATGCCATAAACAAAGGTGCATCGAAATACACCTGTGCATCCAGTTGCATGGCACGCAAGCCGCTGTAATGCATGGCGGCTGTGCCCAATCCCACCCACAGCCCACTCAAGGCAATGCGCGCGCCCGAAGGGTGGGGTTGCTGTAAAGACCGCAAAGCCAACCAAGCAGCCACCATGCCTGGCAGCACGGAAAGCACTGTTAGCTCTGTGGCGTAGCTCACCGGCAGTGGCAGTTCCATGGCCAGCATGCCGATAAAGTGCATCACCCAAATACCAAGCCCAAGCACTAAGCTGGCGCAGACGAGCGAGACACGTCGGTGTGTGACTCCTGCTGCCTGCCGGTTGGTGTGCAGCATCGATAAAGCCGCGCAGCAACTGCCAAAAGCCATGGCCAAGGACAACATGACCAAGCCCTTGTGGTGACTGGCATGAATCAATGTCTGAGCCTGTTCTGCTGGCAGACTGTTAATAACAAACGGTCCAAGCATGCAATGCCCTTCGTACTTTTTGAGGCAGTTGAATCAACATTACATGTTGATTAGCCGCGTAACCACTATAGCGTGACCGCCCAATTGTTAGAAATATTGTTGCAATGCTAGCGTTTCTTCACAAGTTGGCCTCATGCTGAATCCCCGGGAGTGGCTGCAATCAGTCCCTGATCGAAATGCCGCTGCACGGCCACACGGGTGGCTTCGGGATTGCGTTGCCACAGAGCTTCGAGCATGCGGCAATGCTCTTGGTAAGAGTCCTCAATGCGACCTTGCTTGAAGAGCGATTGGTGGCGATGCAGCTTCATGAGCTTGCGCAAGTCAATGACTGTCTGGTGCAGATAGCGGTTACCGCACAGCTCCAGAATCAGCAGGTGAAACTGTTCGTTCAGACGGAAAAACTGGTCGGCATCGTCACGCACCTTGCCAAGTGCATCGTGCAAGTGCTGCAACTGTTGCAGTTGTTCGTTGGTGGCGCTGCGGGCCACGAGCGCAGCAGCGTCGCTTTCCAGCAACGACAGCAGGTGATAGACATCCCGCAATTCTTGCTCGGTGACTTCCGTGACATAGGCGCCCCGGCGGGGTTTGATGGTGATCAAACCTTCTGCTGCTAACACCTTGAGCGCTTCCCGCATAGGGGTGCGGCTAATACCAAACCCTTCGGCAAGTTTGAGCTCGTCAATCCATTCACCGGGCTGCAATACGCGCTGGTAGATGCGTTGCCGGATGAGCTCAGCCACCTCCAGATACAAGGGCTGTGGCGTGAGTAGGGCGGTGGGTGCAGTCATGGTCAGCTAGTACTTACCCTAGAGAGGTTTTGTGATTTTATGAATTCATAATTATGAATCACAAGAGCGGCGGAAGCACTGACGTTTTCCAGCACGCAACACAATGGAGACGGTTTGACTCATGGGCATGAATGCACAGCAGGGCCAGTCGGCCCCCGGGACAGCGGCAGATTCCACCAACTTTGAAGCTTGGCGCGCTGCAGCAGCGAAAAGTGTCCCGGGAGGGGATCTACAACAGCTGAATTGGCAGACGCCAGACGGCATCACCGTCCAGCCGCTGTATACGGCACGGGATCTGCAGGGAGTGGACCACCTCGATAGCCTGCCAGGCTTTGCACCCTACATCCGGGGGCCGCAGCCCACCATGTACACGGGGCGGCCTTGGACCATTCGCCAATATGCGGGCTTTTCAACGGCTGAAGAATCCAATGCCTTTTATCGCAAGGCGCTGGCTGCAGGTGGCCAGGGAGTGTCCGTGGCGTTTGATCTGGCAACCCACAGAGGCTATGACTCCGACCATCCACGTGTGACGGGCGATGTGGGCAAAGCGGGGGTGGCAATTGATTCGGTCGAAGACATGAAGATCTTGTTCGACCAGATCCCGTTGGACAAAGTCTCTGTGTCCATGACCATGAATGGCGCGGTGCTGCCGGTGCTGGCAGCTTATGTGGTGGCCGCCCAAGAGCAAGGAGTGACGCAGGCGCAGCTGTCGGGAACCATTCAGAACGACATTCTGAAAGAGTTCATGGTGCGCAACACCTACATTTATCCGCCACAGCCTTCCATGCGCATCATCGGCGACATCATTGCCTACACCAGCCAGCACATGCCACGGTTTAACTCGATTTCGATTTCGGGCTACCACATGCAAGAAGCTGGGGCCAACCAAGCGCTGGAGCTGGCGTTTACGCTGGCAGATGGCAAGGAGTACGTGAAAACCGCCTTGTCCCAGGGCCTGAATGTGGATGACTTTGCCGGTCGCCTGTCGTTCTTCTGGGCCATTGGCATGAACTTCTATTTAGAGATTGCCAAGATGCGTGCCGCCCGGCTGCTGTGGTGCCGAATCATGCAGGGTTTTGGTGCCCAAAAGCCCAAGAGCCTGATGCTGCGCACGCACTGCCAGACATCGGGATGGAGCCTGACTGCGCAAGATCCCTATAACAACATTGTGCGCACCACCATAGAAGCCATGGCTGCAGTGTTTGGCGGCACGCAAAGCCTGCACACCAATAGCTTTGACGAAGCGATTGCACTGCCCACGGAGTTTTCGGCCCGCATTGCACGCAACACCCAACTCATCATTCAGGAAGAAACCCATATCACCAGCGTGATCGACCCTTGGGCAGGTTCCTACATGATGGAAAAGCTCACCCAAGAAATGGCGGACAAGGCATGGGCCATCCTCGAAGAAGTTGAAGCCATGGGCGGCATGACGCAGGCGGTGGATTCGGGCTGGGCCAAGCTCAAGATTGAAGCTGCTGCGGCTGAAAAGCAAGCGCGCATTGATTCGGGCAAGGATGTGATTGTTGGCGTCAACAAATACAAACTTGAACAAGAAGACCCGGTCGATATTTTGGAAGTGGACAACGTCAAGGTGCGCGAAAGCCAGATCGCACGACTTCAGGCGTTGAAACAACAACGCGATCCATCCAAGGTGCAGCAAGCGTTAGCTGCGCTCACTCACGCAGCGCAAACAGGTGAAAGCAATTTGCTGGAGCTGTCCATCCAAGCCATGCGCCTGCGCGCCACAGTGGGCGAAGTCTCGGAAGCGCTGGAAAAAGTCTTTGGCCGCCACCGTGCGGACACACACAAGGTGACCGGAGTGTATGCAGCTGCCTATGACGCGCCCCAAGGCTGGGAGCAACTGAAGCAAGAGATCCAAACCGCCGCACAGCAGCTGGGGCGTCGCCCCCGCGTGATGATCGCCAAGCTGGGCCAAGACGGGCATGACCGAGGTGCCAAGGTCGTTGCCACAGCATTTGCGGATCTGGGCTTCGATGTAGACATTGGCCCGCTGTTCCAAACGCCAGAGGAATGCGCACGCCAAGCCATTGAAAACGATGTACATGCTGTGGGCGTTTCCACCTTGGCGGCTGGGCACAAGACCTTGGTGCCAGCCATCATTGAAGCGCTCAAACAACAAGGTGCAGACGACATCATTGTGTTTGTCGGAGGGGTGGTGCCCGCACAGGACTATGAGTTTTTGCACCAGGCAGGTGTCAAAGGCATATATGGCCCGGGTACGCCGATTCCTGCGAGCGCCAAGGACGTGCTGGAGCACATCAAACAAGCGGCTGGCCTGTAAAGCGAGGTCATGGTTTTGACCCCGCAACACATAGAGGAAGGCATTTTGCGCGGCACTGCAGCGGTGCAACGCCGGGCCATGGCCAAGGCCATCACTTTGCTGGAATCCACGCGCGACGATCACCGGGCGCAAGCGGATCAATTGCTCACTGACTTATTGCCCCACACAGGGAACGCTGTGCGTCTGGCCATCAGCGGCGTTCCGGGGGTGGGCAAGTCCACCTTTATTGAAAGTCTGGGCACGTATTTGACGCAGCAAGGCCACAAGGTGGCGGTGCTGGCCATTGACCCATCTTCCACCCTGTCTGGCGGCGCCATCTTGGGCGACAAAACGCGCATGGAGCAGCTCTCGGTGAACCCCCAGGCCTACATTCGCCCCAGTCCTTCCAGCGGTACCTTGGGCGGTGTGGCCGAGAAAACGCGCGAGGCCATGTTGGTGTGTGAAGCCGCGGGCTACGACGTGGTGCTGGTTGAGACCGTGGGCGTGGGCCAAAGCGAGATAGCGGCCCATGGCATGACCGACATGTTTTGTTTGTTGCAACTGCCCAATGCCGGGGACGATTTGCAAGCCATCAAAAAAGGCGTGATGGAGCGCGCGGATCTGGTGGTGATTAACAAAGCCGACCTAGACCTCCACGCAGCCACGCGGGCGCAGGCCCAGATCACTTCAAGCTTGCGGCTGCTGAGCTTGCATG
>JBJEZV010000312.1:2173-6683 GCA_051887595.1 Comamonas sp. | reverse complement strand
GCCACGCGGGCGCAGGCCCAGATCACTTCAAGCTTGCGGCTGCTGAGCTTGCATGGTCGATCAGCGGGGGAGCAGGGTGGGGTGCAGCAGGTATGGCAGCCCCAGGTATTACCCATGAGCGCTTTAGAGGCCGAAGGGATCGAACAGTTTTGGCACTGCGTGCAGCGCTTTGTGCAATTACAGCAAGACACCGGCCGCTGGGCCGCGCGCAGGGAACAACAGGCCCTCGATTGGATGTGGGAGCGCATTGAATCCGGGCTCAGGCACGCATTTCGGCACGATCCGAAAGTGCAAGCCCAGTTGCCACAGCTGCAAGCGCAGGTGGTGCAGGGCGCAGTCGCGGCAAGCACGGCAGCGAGACAGTTACTAGCGCTACACAGCGCAGACAAAACGTAGGCAAAAGTAGTATTGAATCGACATTACATGATGTTTATCGGCTTACTACTTACTGATAACGACCCAAGGAAGACACATGGATAACCACGACATCCTGGCCCAACTCGAAGCAAAAAGAGAAATGGCCCGCCTAGGCGGCGGACAGAAAAGAATCGACAGCCAGCACAAGAAGGGCAAGCTCACAGCGAGAGAGCGCATCGAGCTGTTGCTCGACGATGGCAGCTTTGAAGAATGGGACATGTTTGTCGAGCACCGGTGCACGGACTTTGGCATGGAGAACACCAAGATTCCTGGCGATGGTGTGGTGACGGGCTACGGGATGATCAATGGTCGTCTGGTGTTTGTGTACAGCCAAGACTTCACAGTATTTGGCGGTTCCTTGTCTGAAACCCACGCAGAGAAAATCTGCAAGGTGTTGGACCAAGCCATGAAAGTGGGCGCTCCGGTGATTGGGCTCAATGACTCAGGCGGTGCCCGTATCCAAGAGGGCGTGGCCTCGCTGGGCGGCTATGCCGATGTGTTTCAAAAGAACGTACTGGCCAGCGGCGTGATTCCGCAAATTTCCATGATCATGGGACCGTGCGCTGGCGGGGCCGTGTATTCGCCTGCGATGACAGACTTCATCTTCATGGTCAAAGACAGCAGTTATATGTTTGTCACTGGCCCGGAGGTTGTGAAAACCGTCACACACGAAGAAGTAACCGCCGAAGAGTTGGGCGGCGCCATCACCCACACCACGCGCAGCGGTGTCGCGGATATGGCCTTTGACAATGACGTCGAAGCACTGATGATGCTGCGGCGTCTGTATAACTACCTGCCGCTGAACAACCGCGAAAAAGCGCCATTGCGTGACACCACCGATCCGGCGGATCGGGCTGAGCTCTCGCTTAACACCTTGGTGCCTCACAACCCCAACCAGCCCTATGACATGAAGGAGCTCATCCTCAAAACGGTGGATGACAGTGACTTCTTCGAGTTGCAGCCCGATTACGCCAAAAACATCGTCATTGGATTGGCGCGCATGAGCGGGCAGACCGTGGGCATCGTGGCCAACCAGCCTTTGGTGCTGGCAGGGTGTTTGGACATCAAATCCAGCATCAAGGCTGCGCGCTTTGTGCGTTTTTGTGATGCCTTCAACATTCCTGTGCTGACGTTTGTGGATGTGCCTGGTTTCATGCCCGGCACCAGCCAGGAATACGGCGGCATTATCAAGCACGGCGCCAAGCTGCTGTATGCCTATGCCGAGGCTACCGTGCCCAAAATCACAGTGATTACGCGCAAAGCCTATGGTGGGGCTTACGACGTGATGGCCTCCAAACACCTGCGCGGTGATGTGAACCTGGCCTGGCCCCATGCCGAAATTGCCGTAATGGGTGCCAAGGGCGCGGTGGAAATCATCTTCCGCGAAGACAAGCACGACGCGGAAAAACTCGCCGCCCGCGAAGCCGAATACAAAGCCCGATTCGCCAACCCGTTTGTCGCTGGTGCCCGTGGCTTTATTGACGATGTGATCCAGCCGCACGAAACCCGCAAGCGCATCTGCCGTTCTCTGGAAATGCTCAAAACCAAGCAGCTAGACAATCCATGGCGCAAGCACGGCAACATCCCACTCTAAGAAGAACAAGAAATAGGAGACCAGTACATGTTTAGCAAAATCCTGTTTGCAAACCGTGGCGAGATCGCATGCCGCGTCATTGCCACCGCTCAAAAGATGGGGATTGCCACTGTGGCTATCTACTCTGAGGCCGACAAAGACGCGCGCCACGTCAAGCTGGCTGATGAAGCTGTTCACATTGGCCCAGCACCCAGCCGGGAGTCCTATTTGCAGGCCGAAAAGATCATTGCCGCCTGCAAGCAAACGGGCGCACAGGCCGTTCATCCCGGCTATGGTTTCTTGAGCGAGAACGAAGCCTTTGCCCGCCGCTTGGAAGAAGAGGGCATTGTCTTTATTGGCCCCAAGCACGCTGCAATCGCGGCCATGGGCGACAAGATTGCGTCCAAAAAACTCGCTCTGCAAGCGGGTGTGAGCACCATTCCGGGCTACAACGACCCCATCGCCAGCCCCCAGCAGGCTGTAGAAATTTCCCAAGGCATTGGCTATCCGGTGATGATCAAAGCCTCAGCAGGCGGCGGCGGCAAGGGTTTGCGCGTAGCGTTTAACGATCAGGAAGCACTAGAAGGCTTCACCTCTTGCCAAAACGAAGCACGCAATAGCTTTGGTGACGACCGCATCTTTATCGAAAAATTTGTTGAGCAGCCGCGCCACATTGAAATTCAGGTGCTGGGCGATGCCTATGGCAACGTCATTTACCTCAACGAGCGCGAGTGCTCCATCCAGCGGCGCCACCAGAAGGTGATTGAAGAAGCGCCTTCGCCTTTTATTTCGGACGAAACCCGCAAAGCCATGGGCGAGCAGGCCGTGGCCCTGGCCAAGGCGGTGAACTATCAGTCGGCGGGCACGGTGGAGTTTGTGGTCGGCAAGCACCAAGACTTTTACTTTCTGGAGATGAACACGCGCTTGCAAGTCGAGCACCCGGTGACCGAGTGCATCACCGGGTTGGATTTGGTCGAGCAGATGATCCGCATTGCCGCAGGTGAGAAGCTCGCCATTCACCAAGACCAGGTGCAGCGCAACGGCTGGGCCATGGAGTGCCGCATCAATGCCGAAGATCCCTTCCGCAATTTTTTGCCTTCGACGGGGCGACTGGTGCGCTTTAATCCGCCCGACAGCAGCATGTGGCAAGGCGACACCGAGCATCTCTACGGTGTGCGTGTAGACACCGGCGTGTATGAAGGCGGCGAAATCCCCATGCATTACGACTCGATGATTGCCAAACTCATCGTGCACGGCAAAGACCGCAGCGACGCCATCGCCAAGATGCGCGAAGCGCTCAACGCCTTTGTGATTCGCGGCATCAGCTCCAATATTCCGTTTCAAGCGGCTTTGCTGGCGCACCCGAAGTTTCAGTCGGGCGATTTCAACACCGGCTTTATTGCTGAACACTACGCCCAAGGCTTTCACGCCAGTGATGTGCCCCACAACCATCCAGACTTTTTAATTGCCCTGGCCGCCCACATGAACCGCCGCTACCGCGCACGTGCTGCCACCATCACAGGGCAGTTGCATGTGTTTGAGCTGGCCGTGTCTGCCAACTACACCGTGGTGCAACTGGGGGAGCAAGGTCAGCACCAGCACTATCCCGTCACGGTGTCTGAATTTGAGTTCGACAGCCGCAAAAGCACCGTCACGCTGAACGGCGAGCGCTATGAATTCCAGAGCTTTAGCACCATGCGAGATCTGCGCTGGCAGGGCTTGTGCAATGGCGAAGCCTATACCGCCCAGGTCGAACGTGGCACGCCGCGCAACCCGCTGGCTTTGCGCATCACCCACAACGGCAAGCAAATCGATGTGCTGGTGCTTTCGCCCAAAGGTGCGCAGTTGCACGCCCTGATGCCTTACAAAGCACCGCCGGACATGTCGAAATTTTTGCTCTCGCCCATGCCGGGCTTGCTGGTGGATATTGCGGTGCAAGAAGGCCAGAAAGTGCAAGCCGGTCAAAAACTGGCCGTGATCGAAGCCATGAAGATGGAAAACATTCTTTTGGCTTCACAAGATGGCGTTGTGCGCAGCATCAGCGCAGGCAAGGGCGATTCGCTGGCCGTGGATGACGTCATCCTCGAATTTGTTTAATAAACATAGCTGCTTGCCTTTGATAGCATTGGTTTTCCAATACAAAACATATCGAAAACCTTTACTGACGCTGGGAAGTAGCTCTTGAAATAGAAGCGTTATAGCCATGACCATCTATGCAAATCCAGTCGATCCACCATCCAGCCAGTCACGCCCGTTCAAAGTGCTTGGCATTCAGCAAATTGCGATTGGCGGCACCGATAAAGAACGCCTGAAAAAACTGTGGGTCGACATGCTGGGCTTACAGACCACAGGCAGTTTCCGCAGCGCCAGTGAAAATGTGGACGAAGACATCCTCAGCCTGGGCCATGGCGTGCACAAGGTGGAGGTTGATCTTATGCAGCCGCTCGATCCTGAGAAAAAACCTGCCGTCCACATTCCACCGCTGAACCACATTGGGCTGTGGATTGACGACTTGCCCCA
>JBJEZV010000312.1:0-2073 GCA_051887595.1 Comamonas sp. | reverse complement strand
GTGCCAATTTCTTGGCGCGGTGTGCGCACCGTGGTCAAGGGCGGCACCATTTGCGCGCTGGCCGATAAATCGTTGAAGCCCACAATCGCCGCCTGCTGCGGCACGGCAATGCCTTGGCGCAGTGCTTCGAGCAAGGCGCCTTGGGCAATGTCGTCGTTACAGAAGAAAAAGGCATCCACTTGCGGATCTTGGCTGCGCACAGCGCGAAACAGCTCCGCACCCAAAGCAATCGATGTGGGCTGTGGCCACAGGTATTCCAGCTGCGGGTCATACAAACCCTGTGCTTGCAGCACGCGCTTCCAGCCCAGCGCACGTTGTCGCACACGAGCGTCAAGTTGCCCCGCACAAAAGGCAATGCGCCGGTAGCCACGATCGAGCAGGTGGCGGGTGATTTCAGCACCCGCAGCTTCTTGCGAAAACCCCACGCTGACGGCTTGGCCTTGATCGCCCAGCTCCATCATGTGTACGCACGGAATCTGGCTGTCGCCGAGCAGCTGCTGCACCGCAGGGCTGTGGTCAAAACCCGTGAGCAGCAAGCCTGCCGGGCGCAAGGGCAGGTAGGTGCGCAGCAATTGTTCTTCTTCAGCGCTGTCGTAGTGGGTCACACCAATCAAAGGGTGAAAGCCCGCAGCAAACAATTCGCGGTGAATGGCTTCGAGCAAATCCACAAACAAGGTGTTGGACAGCAATGGCACCAGCACCAGCACCTGGTTGCTGCGCTGTGAGGCGAGGGCGCGTGCAGCAGGGTCAGGCACGTAGCCCATGCGCTGGGCTGCGGCCTTGATTTTTTCCACCAACTCCGGCTGCACACGGCGCTCCCCGCGCAGCGCGCGCGAGACCGTCATCGCACTCACACCAATGGCCGCGGCCACATCGCTCAAAGTGACACGGCCACTGGCGCGCGAAGAGCGACCTCTAGGACCAGCAGACGTGGTTGTGCTCGGTGCTAAGCGCGCAGCTTCACTGCCATCACGCAAAGAGGCCGGGGCTTTTTTTGAGGGTGGAAGCAAGGGAATATCCTTAGTCGATGGCTGCACACGCAGTCCTATGATAGCGCTAACCAATCGTTTGGGAAGCCTTTTCAAGGCGCTCCCACCAGCTACATGGCCTGCGTACCACAGTAGTCGCAGGGCATGTTTTATTGCCGCAAGGCATTTTTTTGAATCGAACATGGATAGCGCTAACCAAACATCCCAACCGTACGCGCTGGTCGTCATGGGCGTCTCTGGATGCGGCAAGTCCAGCGTGGCCCAGGAGTTGGGCGAGTCTTTGGGCTGGAAGGTCTGCGAAGGCGATGCCTACCATCCGGCTGCCAACATCCAAAAGATGCAGGCCGGCATTGCCCTGACCGATACAGACCGCCAAGGTTGGCTGCAAGACCTGGCCGCACTGTTGGCTCAGGCCACACCGCATTCGGGCATGGTCTTGACCTGCTCGGCCCTTAAACGCAGCTACCGGGATGTGCTGCGCAGTGCGTTGCCAGATGGGGCCGTGGGCTTTGTATTTCTGGATTTGAGTTTTGACACGGCGCTCGAACGCGTGCAATCGCGCCAAGGGCATTTCTTTTCTGCCAATTTGGTGGCCAACCAGTTCGCCACGCTGGAGCGCCCCGATGCCGAACCCGGCGTCATCACGGTCGATGCGGCATTGCCTTTAGAGGCCATTGTGCGTGCAGTTATGGCGTCTATTGCCACCGCAGCCGCGTCTCTCTCATCCACTCCCTCGCTTAGGAAGCTGGCGACATGAGCACACCCACATCTCCCTCTACCTCAGCAACGCCACCGCGCAAGCCGTTGATTCAGCATGCAGCGGAATTGTTCATGGTGCTGGCACTGGCAGGCATGGTCATCGCGGTGTTTGTCAACGTCGTGCTGCGCTACGTGTTCAACACCAGCATGGTGTCGTACGAAGAGATATCTCGCCTGCTGTTTGTGTGGCTGGTGGCAGTCGGCGCCATCGTTGCAGCTTTTGAAGGCGCACATTTGGGCTTTGATATGGTGACATCGCGCCTGTCGCGCCGCTGGAGCCAGGTGTTCTTCTATCTCTCGCAGCTATTGATTGCCATGTGCATGG
>JBJEZV010000311.1:0-3476 GCA_051887595.1 Comamonas sp. | reverse complement strand
CGATGTAACTGCCGCTTGGCATATCCGACCAGAAAGCGCCATCTTGCCGTGAGGCATCCAGCGTGCAATGACTGCCATCGCTGCGGTGCAACTGCCACTGGCCGTGGCGCACCAATACCGCTCCTTGGGAGGGTAACGGCCAAGCTTGCTCAAGCGCCTGTACGTGGGCGTGCCCATGGCTGCGACGCACCATGACATTGAAGTCTTGGCAGGCACCACCCAGCAGCTCGCACTGCAAAGCCACGTCACCAGAAAAAGCAAAAGGCTGCAGCGCGTGTTGCAGCCGGTGGTCGATTTGCCCGTCAGCGCTGTACAGGTGCACGCCGTCGCCTTCAAGCAGCGTAATCACGCGATCGATGCCTTCAAAGGCCGAGAACGGGCCATTGGCCGCAATCTCGGCAATGCTCAGTCGCCATTCGAAGTCATGCAGGGTGCTGCCTGGAGGCCAGCAAACGATTTCACGGGTCAAACCGCCGCCATTTTTCCAGGAGGTAGAGGGCAGTTTATGGCTGTCGAATAAAGCAAAGTGCATGGACCACTTTCCAACTACTGGCGCATCAATACGGCCTGCAAGAAATTGCGTGTGCGTTCTTTACTGGGGTTGGTGAAAATCGTTTGTGGATCGCCGGATTCGATGATGCCTCCACCATCCATGACGACGACCACATCACCAACCTCACGAGCAAAGTCCATTTCGTGTGTGACTACCAGCATGGTCATGCCTTCTGCGGCTAGCATTTTCATGACTTGTAGCACCTCACCTACCAGTTCTGGGTCGAGAGCAGATGTGGGCTCGTCAAACAGCATCACCTTGGGGCGCATGGCCAGCGCGCGAGCAATAGCTACGCGCTGCTTTTGACCACCTGACAAGCTGGCAGGCATTGCATCAGCTTTGTTGGCAAGTCCTACCTTGTGCAACAGATCGTGCGCTAGCGTTTCTGCCTCTTTGCGAGAGAGTTGATGCAGTTTGCGCGGCCCCAGCGTGATGTTGTCGAGCACGGACAAATGGGGAAATAAGTTAAAGGACTGAAACACCATGCCAACTTCTTCGCGCAAGGCATTGAGCGCTTTGTCATCTAGCATGACGCCGTCTTTGATGAGGGTGCGGCCGCAGATATCAATTTGCCCGCTTTGAGCTTTCTCCAACCCATTGCAACACCGCAAGAACGTGCTCTTGCCTGAGCCTGATGGACCTATAACAACGACTACCTGTTGAGGATGCACATCAAAGTCGATGCCATTGAGCACAACGTGTTCGCCATAAGCTTTGCGCAGCTGGCGAATCTTCACGATAGGAGCAGTCATTGCACCATCCCTCCTGCGCGCATGCGCTGTTCAAAGTGCCTTAAGGCAAGGGTAGTCACGCCGGTGAGTACAAAGTAAATCACGGCGATGGCCAAATACACCTCTAGCGAACGGTAGGACACGCTGATGATCTTTTGACCCTCATGCATGACATCGTGGATGGTGAGCAGCGATACCAGCGCAGAGTTTTTGATCAAGGCAATAAATTCATTGCCTAGTGGCGGAATCATGCGCACTACAGCTTGTGGAAGTACCACTGACCACATGGCCTGTGGGTAGCCCATGCCGATAGAGCGCGCTGCTTCCATCTGGCCTTTGTCGATCGACTGGATGGCACCGCGTACTACCTCTGATACATAGGCGCCCGAATAAATGCCTAGGCCCAGCACGCCGCAGGCAAAGGCTGGCAGCATGATGCCGAATTGAGGCAGTCCAAAGAACAAAATAAATAATTGCACCAGCAGTGGTGTCCCCCGAATGGCGGCCACATAAGCAGTGCTAATCCCATAAATAAAACGCCGCTCAGGGTGTAGACGGCCAATGCCGATCAATAAACCCAGCACGCAACCAAGAACCAGCGCGCACGCTGTGATCTCAATGGTTACCAATGCGCCACGCAGCAAGTCTGGCCAGCCTGTCCAAACAGGCGAAAAATCTAAATCCATGCGTATTCCTTTCCGCGTGGAGGTAGGCCCTAGGGGTGCCTACCTACGCGATACGACGCTTTACTTGCTAGGGAACCATTTCTCCACAAGCGCTTGGTACTGGCCGTCTGCTTTGAGGTCAGCCAAGGCTTTGTTAACGCTTTGCTTTAGTTCAGGCTGGTCTTTTCGAATGGCCATGCCATATTCTTCTGTGGTTAGCGCTTCACTGAGCACTCGCATGCCACCGCGGGTTCGGATGTACTGGAAAGCTGCTGGCTTACCCGTTACGGCTGCATCCGCACGACCAATGGCCACAAGGTTGAACATCTCTTGGTTCTTTTCCACTTCTACGCGCTGAACCTTGGGATAGTGCTCGGTCAAATAACCTACGGATTTGGTCCCTACTTGCACAGATACTTTTTTGCCGTCGAGATCTTTGAGTGTTTGGATGGGGCTGTCAGTCTTGACCATGGCGACTAAACCGCCGGCGTAATAAGAATCCGAAAAGTCCACCACTTTTTTACGTTCGTCAGTGATGTAGATGGCCGAGACAGCCATGTCGTAGCGCTTGGCCACCAGACCAGGAATTAGCCCTTTGAAATCGGTGTTGATCCATTCCACCTGCTTGCCCATTTTCTGTGCCATGGCTTCCACCAACTCCACATCAAACCCAGTGATCTTGCCGTTGTCGACAAATTGCATGGGTGGGAAAGTGGCATCTGTCGCTACTTTGAGGACGTTGCTCTGTGCCATCGTCAAGCTGGTGGTGCTGATGCAGCAAACAGCCAGTGCGGCGTGAAGAACAGTACGGCGGAATGTCATGGTGAAATGCCTTTCTTAAACAGCTTGGGGGGAGGGAGAATCCTTGAGCGTTTGCGAGATCCGTGCAGCAGCTGCCAGTGTTTGCTGCAGCCATGCCGACTGTTGTGCGCTGGCGCGCTGTTCGGGGGCCATGAGGGTGAGGGCGCCCACGGCGCGGCGTGCAGGGCCAAACAGCGGCACGCTGCAGCCCCAAACGCCCGGGTCCACTTCGCCGCAGGTGATGGCGAAGCCGTCATTGCGAATGTGCTGCAAGCGCTGCTGCGCCTGTTGGCGTGCTGGGCTGTCGGTGCCGTAATGCCGCGTGAGCAAGGCTTCGCGCTGGGGTGTGGGCAGATGGGCCAACAAGCACAGCGCCGACGCACCGTGCTGCAAGGGCACGCTGCGCCCCGGCGCAAACGAGCAGCGCAGCGATTGCGCGCTCTCAGCCATGGCCAAGCACAGCGCATGGTCGTTGCTGGCAACGATCAGCCCTGCACTTTCGTGGGTGCTGAGCGACAGTTGCGCCAAAACCGGGCGTGCGATGTGCACCAATGCGCTGTCGCGTTCAAAGCCAACGGCCAGTTGCAGGCACAGAGGCCCTGGCGTGTAGTGGCCCGCTTGCTCTTGCAGCAAGCCAAAATTTTTCAGCCGAGCCAACACGCGGTACAGCGTGCTGCGCGGCAGTCCGCACGCCTGCATCAGCTCTTGGGCATTCAGGGCGCGCGG
>JBJEZV010000310.1:0-3476 GCA_051887595.1 Comamonas sp. | reverse complement strand
ATTGACCAGTACGTTCGAGAATTTGTTGCTTGGAAAGCCCTTGGCGCACCAGTTCCAAGGCTTGTTTGGGGTGGTCACCAAACACCTTGAAGACGTTTTCGATGCGAATTTGTTTGGCCACTGGTTGTCCTCCCTGAAGTTGTTCTTGGGGGTTACACACAGTGCAGCCGCGTCACAAGCGAAGCTTGGACGGCCTACACGCGAAGCCGAAAGTCAGGCCAGCTGATGCCAAGGAGTCGCAAGCATGCGAGTCCTCAATGAAAGAGTTAGACCGGGCCCGAATGGCAGCGTGAAGTGCGCAAGGGCCGCAAGAGAGGGCAGAGGCAGCGCACAGCGAGGTGCGTCACTTGATCCAAACATGTCCGTGCATCAGTGCCAGAAGTCCGGCGCTGTGGTGACAAAAGCTTGCATGGCGCAATGCGTTGTCACCGGTTAATCGCGGCATTTCACCGAGATTACCTGCATGGCAGGTTGTTAATAAGCCTCTTATTCTATTTATTCGTAATAAGGCTGTCAAGAATTAATTTCTAGGAGAAACACCGAGCTGTAAGCAATGGCTGTCAATCGGTTGATTCTGGTGCTTAACGGTAGCTAAAAATCATAAAAAAACCCGGCCGAGCCGGGTTCTTGGTGAGAGGTCGCGCCAACGCATCAATGCGATGCAGAGGAGTGGCGATGGACCAACTTATCCGTATAGGCAATGGCCAAAGCGCTGAGCAGGAACACCACATGAATGATGGTCTGCCACATCAAGACTTTGACGTCGTAATTGCTTGCGTTGATAAAGCTTTTGAGCAGGTGAATGGAGCTAATGCCAATGATGGACAGCGCCAGCTTGACCTTGAGCACGGAGGCATTCACGTGGTCCAGCCATTCGGGCTGGTCAGGGTGGCTATCCAGTCCCATGCGGCTGACAAAGGTTTCGTAGCCACCGACGATGACCATGATCAGCAAGTTAGAGATCATGACCACATCGATCAGGGCCAGCACCACCAGCATGATGACGGCCTCGTTCAGCCCTGTCAGTGGTGCGTCGGATTTGTAGCCAATGTTGTTGATCAGTGCTTGCAGGTCAGCTTGGCTGCCTAAAGCAGCCCAAATCAAATGCCACAGCTCAACCAGAAAGTGCCAGACATACACGCCTTGTGCGGCGATCAGTCCAAGGTACAAGGGCAATTGCAGCCAGCGGCTGGCAAAAATCAAACTGGGCAAAGGGCGCATGGGTGAGGCGGCAGCAGGCAAGGGGGCGGAATGTGGGTCTGTAGAAGACATGAAGAAAATTTCGCAGCTAGAGAGTCAGTCAGCGCAGCGTGCGCAGGCGGCGATTGTAGGTGGGCGATAGGTGTAAACCCCATGTTTTGAATGGAGTTTGGGGGAAATTGCCGCTGCCTAGCGGTGGCAAAGTCAGTGGTATGTAAGTGGGCACGCCGACATTTGCCCGCAAAGAAGCATCCCTAAAAACGAAGGAGACACCGCCATGAATGCACCCTCAAGCGCCATCGAATCTGTATTGGTGGAAAACCGTGTTTTCCCGCCGTCAGAGGCCGTCCAAAAAGCTGCGCGTGTGAGCGGCATGGCGGCGTATCAAGCCCTGTGCGCGGAAGCTGAAAAAGACTACGAGGGCTATTGGGCGCGCTTGGCGCGTGACAATGTGGTGTGGACCAAGCCGTTTACCCAAGTGCTCGATGAGAGCAATGCGCCGTTTTATCGCTGGTTTGCTGATGGCGAGCTCAACGCCAGCGCCAACTGCTTAGACAAGCACATGGGCACGCCCGTGGAGCACAAGACCGCCATCATCTTTGAAGCCGATGACGGCCAAGTTACCAAGATCACCTACCGCGAGTTGCTGGATCGCGTTTCGCAGTTTGCCAATGGCTTGAAGGCGCAAGGCATTCGCAAGGGCGACCGGGTGTTGATCTACATGCCCATGACGATTGAGGGTGTGGTGGCCATGCAAGCCTGTGCGCGCATTGGTGCAACGCATTCGGTGGTGTTTGGCGGCTTTTCGGCCAAGGCCGTGCAAGAGCGCATCATTGACGTGGGCGCTTCGGCCGTGATCACGGCCAACTACCAAAAGCGCGGTGGCAAAGAGTTGCCGCTCAAGGCCATCGTGGACGATGCCTTGAACCTGGGTGGTTGCGAGAGCGTGAAGACCGTGGTGGTTTATGAGCGCACGCCCACCGCATGCGCCATGCAAGCGGGCCGCGACATCACCCTGAGCGATTTCTTGCAAGGCCAAAGCTCCGAGTGCGCACCGGTGTCGGTGGAGGCAGAGCATCCGCTGTTCATCTTGTACACCAGCGGCTCCACCGGCAAACCGAAGGGCGTGCAGCATTCCACGGGCGGCTACATGCTGTGGGCCAAGCAGACGGTGGAATGGACCTTTGATGTTCAAGCCAGCGATGTGTTCTGGTGCACGGCCGATATCGGCTGGATCACGGGGCACACCTATGTGGCTTACGGCCCTTTGGCAGCGGGTGCCACACAGATCGTGTTTGAGGGCGTTCCCACCTTCCCGCATGCCGGACGTTTCTGGGAAATGATCGAGCGCCATGGCTGCACCATCTTCTACACGGCACCGACGGCGATTCGTTCACTGATCAAGGCCGCTGAAACGGACGAGAAAGTACATCCCAAGAACTGGAATTTGTCGTCGCTGCGCATTTTGGGTAGCGTGGGTGAGCCGATCAACCCTGAAGCTTGGATGTGGTACTACCGCAATGTGGGTGGTGAGCGTTGCCCCATTGTTGACACCTTCTGGCAAACCGAAAACGGTGGTCACATGATCACCCCACTGCCAGGCGCCACACCGCTGGTGCCCGGTTCATGCACCTTGCCACTGCCCGGCATCATGGCTGCAATCGTGGACGAGACCGGTAATGACATGCCCAATGGTGCCGGCGGCATGCTGGTGGTCAAGCGTCCATGGCCCAGCATGATTCGCACCATCTGGGGTGATCCTGAGCGTTTCAAAAAGAGCTACTTCCCCGAAGAACTGGGCGGAAAAACCTATCTGGCCGGTGACGGTGCCGTGCGCAGCGAAGACCGCGGCTACTTCCGCATCACTGGCCGTATCGACGATGTACTCAATGTCTCGGGCCACCGCATGGGTACGATGGAAATCGAGTCTGCGCTGGTTGCCAAGACCGATCTCGTGGCCGAGGCGGCTGTGGTGGGGCGTCCGGACGATGTGACGGGCGAGGCCATCTGCGCGTTTGTGGTGCTCAAGCGTCCATTGCCAACGGGCGAAGAAGCCAAGCAAATTGCCAACGAGCTGCGCAATTGGGTCGCCAAAGAAATTGGCCCCATTGCCAAGCCCAAGGACATTCGCTTTGGCGAAAACCTGCCCAAAACCCGCAGCGGCAAGATCATGCGCCGTCTGCTGCGCTCCATTGCCAAGGGTGAAGCGATTACGCAAGACACCAGTACGCTGGAAAATCCCGCCATCTTGGATCAGCTGTCCAAGGCCAATTGAT
>JBJEZV010000309.1:0-3484 GCA_051887595.1 Comamonas sp. | reverse complement strand
AACCCCTTGCACATCCTGCAAGAGGTGATCGACAACGCGGCGGACGAAGCCCTTGCCGGATACGGCAAAAAAATCAAAGTCACTTTGCACACCGATGGCTCCGTCAGCATTGAAGACGATGGCCGTGGCATTCCTTTTGGCTTGCACCCCGAAGAAGGCGCACCCGTGGTGGAGCTGGTCTTCACCCGCTTGCACGCCGGTGGCAAGTTCGACAAGGGCAATGGCGGTGCCTATAGCTTCTCGGGCGGTCTACATGGCGTGGGCGTGTCGGTGACCAATGCGCTGGCTACCCGCTTGGAAGTGAGCGTGCACCGCGACGGCCAAGTTGCTTCGCTGGCTTTCTCGGGCGGTGATGTGGTTGAGCCTTTGAGCACCCGCGCGCTGGCCTCCGGCGAGCGCAAGCAAGGCACGACCGTGCGTGTGTGGCCCGATGCCAAATACTTTGACAGCCCGCACCTGCCCATGGGCGAGCTGGTGCACCTGCTGCGCTCCAAGGCCGTGCTCATGCCGGGCGTGAGCGTGACGCTGACCAACGAAAAGAACAAAGACGTTCAGCAGTGGCAATACAAGGGTGGCCTCAAGGACTACCTCTCGCAAACGCTCAGCGCCGACCCCGTCATTCCCTTGCTGGAAGGCGAAGGCTATGCCGACAAGCACAACGACAGTTTCAGCGAAGGCGAGGGCGCTGCCTGGTGCCTGGCGTTTACGGAACTGGGCTCGCCCATGCGCGAGAGCTACGTCAACCTGATTCCCACCACCGCAGGCGGTACGCACGAAAGCGGCCTGCGCGATGGCTTGTTCCAGGCTGTGAAGGGCTTTATTGAGCTGCATGCACTGCTGCCCAAGGGCGTGAAGCTGATGCCCGACGACGTGTTCGCCCGCGCCAGCTTTGTGCTCTCAGCTAAGGTGCTGGACCCGCAATTCCAAGGCCAGGTCAAAGAAAAGCTCAACAGCCGCGATGCGGTGCGTCTGGTCTCTGGCTTTGTGAAGCCCGCCATGGAGCTGTGGCTCAACGCCAATGTGGAGCATGGCAAAAAACTGGCAGAGTTGGCGATCAAGGCTGCCCAGATTCGCCAAAAAGCCGGTCAAAAAATCGAAAAGCGCAAAGGCTCGGGAGTGGCTGTGCTGCCCGGCAAGCTTACCGATTGCGAAAGCCGTGACCTGTCGGTCAACGAAGTGTTTTTGGTGGAAGGCGATTCTGCTGGCGGCTCTGCCAAGATGGGCCGCAACAAAGAAACGCAGGCTGTGTTGCCCTTGCGCGGCAAGGTGCTCAACACTTGGGAGGTCGAGCGCGACCGCCTGTTTGCCAACAACGAAGTGCACGACATTTCGGTGGCCATTGGCGTAGACCCACACGGCCCCGACGATGAGCCCGATCTGTCTGGCCTGCGCTACGGCAAGATTTGCATCTTGAGCGATGCGGACGTGGACGGCTCGCACATCCAGGTGTTGTTGCTGACGCTGTTCTTTAAGCACTTTCCCAAACTCATCGAAGCAGGCCATGTGCACATTGCGCTGCCGCCGCTGTTCCGCGTGGATGTGCCCGCGCGTGGCAAAAAGCCTGCGGCCAAGGTCTATGCGCTGGATGAGGGCGAACTCAACGCCATTTTGGAAAAAGCCGCCAAGGAAGGTGTGGCACGCGAAAAGTGCCAGATCAGCCGCTTCAAGGGCTTGGGCGAGATGAATGCCGAGCAGCTGTGGGAAACCACGCTCAACCCCGATACCCGCCGCCTGCTGCCTGTGCAGGTCAGCAGCTTGGATGCCGCCACTTCGGCGCACATCTTTGGCCAGCTGATGGGCAAGGGAGAAGCGGCTGCACGCCGGGAGCTGATGGAAGTGCATGGCGACGCTGTTGAGGTGGACATCTGAATACCTCCGTGCGACGCGCCTCCGTCTGACGCGATCTTCAGCGTGCAGGGCGGATGGTCCGCCAAACTTCACGGATTTAGGCCAGCGGTTTTTGGACAATCTCCGCGCCGGTGCTTAAATGTGAGTGATGACTAACAAAGACTCTACCCCCATAGCCATTGCCTCTAGCGCTTCGCGTGCCCATTCACGGGGCGCCCGTTGGCGCTGGCTGGTGGGCAGTGTGCTGGGGATAGGTGCTTTGGGCTTGCATTTCGGCGCGCAGGCGGACACCTGGTTTTTTGTCGACAACGACGGCGTGTTGCACTATGCCAATGAGCGGGTCGACGAGCGTTACCACCGCTTTTCCATGACCTCGCTCGAAGACGGTGATGGGCCGCTGTTTGTGGACATTCGCGCAGCAGCCGAGCAATTGGCCAAGGTGTCAGAGAAAGACCGCAACGCCACCCAGCGTTACTTTGCCAATAGCCGCGGCTACAAGTTGCACGCCAAGCACATCAAGGCGGCGGCGCAAAAGCACGGGGTCGACGAGCATTTGCTCAAAGCCATTGCCACGGCCGAGTCGGGCTTTAACGCTACCGCCGTGTCGCCCAAAGGCGCCATTGGCTTGATGCAGGTCATTCCCGACACTGCTGCACGCTTTGGCGTGGCGGGCGATGCCAAACGCACGATTGCGCAAAAGCTCAAAGACCCGGCCATCAACGTGCCCGTGAGTGCGCGCTATGTGCGCTATTTGCAAAGCCTGTTCCCGGGGCGGACCGATCTGGTGCTGGCGGCCTACAACGCAGGTGAAGGTGCGGTCAAACGCTACGGCAACAAAATTCCGCCGTTCAAAGAAACGCAAAACTACGTGAAAACCGTGATGGGCTTGTACACCAGCTTGCAGCCCACCTTGGTTGCCGATGGTGGCAACGTGCAGTTGTACGATGGCAATGCCCAGCTGGGCCGCAGCCCCACGGACGACAGCCGTTTTCGCATGACGATTTCGGGCACAGGAGACGGCCAGCCCTGACCCTGTGCCTGTGACAACCTCGCACAGCGGCGCATTGGAGGAGATGCGCGCTGCTGCAGACAACAACTAAGAAACCATGAGCGATCAACCCCAACTGTTGGATTTAGCGACGCAAGCATCGGGTGATGCCTTGGAGCTGGGCCAGTACGCCCAGCGTGCTTATTTGGAATACGCGCTGAGCGTGGTCAAGGGCCGCGCCTTGCCTGATGTGGCCGACGGCATGAAGCCGGTGCAGCGCCGCATCTTGTATGCCATGGACCGCATGGGCCTGAGCTACAGCGGCCCGCACAACAACACGGCAGCCAAGCCCGTCAAATCCGCCCGTGTGGTGGGTGATGTGCTGGGCCGCTTTCACCCGCACGGTGACCAGTCGGCCTACGACGCCCTCGTGCGCATGGCGCAAGACTTCAACCAGCGTTACCCGCTGATCGACGGCCAAGGCAACTTCGGTAGCCGCGATGGCGACGGCGCTGCAGCCATGCGCTACACCGAAGCGCGCCTGTCCAAAATCACCACGCTGCTGCTCGACGAAATCGACGAAGGCACCGTCAACTTTGTGCCCAACTACGACGGCTCCACGCAAGAGCCCAGCCAGTTGCCTGCACG
>JBJEZV010000308.1:0-3496 GCA_051887595.1 Comamonas sp. | reverse complement strand
CGAGGTCGAACGTGTGGTGCGCGCGCAACTGCAGCCGCACAAGATCAATCTGGCGGCCTTGGGTAACATGGTGCCGCACTTGCATTGGCACGTGATTGCGCGCTATGACTGGGATAGCCATTTCCCGGGCTCGGTCTGGGCAAACCCCTTGCGACCACGCGATTTGGCGCGCGAAGCACAATTGCAGCAAGAACTCGCGGCCTGTGACGCTGCCATTGCCCAAGCAATGCAGCGCTGGGCTTCATAAATAAGAGCTGATTGCCCTTGTTGCAAGCCACTTTCCATATGTTTTATATCTGAAAGTGGCTTGAATGAAAGGCAAGAAGCTATGGTTTTGATAGGTGACAGCCATGGCAGATATGCCGCTTCCCGAATCTTTGACGGTGCACGAAGCTTCGCGCGTGCTGGAGATTGGTTACTCCGACGGACAGACCTTCCGCATCCCTTTTGAGCTGATGCGCGTGTATTCGCCCTCGGCCGAAGTGCAGGGCCACGGCCCCGGACAGGAAGTGCTGCAAACGGGCAAGCGCCATGTGAGCATCGTCAATATTGAGCAGGTCGGCAATTACGCCATCAAGCCGTTCTTTAGCGATGGCCACGAAAGCGGCCTGTTTACCTGGAACTACCTGTACGAACTGGGTCAAAAGCAAGACGAGCTGTGGGCCGAATACTTTGCCCGCCTGCAAGAAGCCGGTGTTGATCGTGACACGCCCATGCCTGAAAAATCTGGCGGCAGCTGCGGCACGGGTGGCGCCAGCAGCACAGGCGGTGGTTGCGGTAGTGGCAGCTGCGGTTGCCACTGACACAGTTAGCCGTTGCAGTGATGCGCTGCTGTCACAGGTGAAATCCTTGGTATCCCGTGGCGCAGACGAGCGATGCTATATTTAACGTAGCTGAAGACGCTGGATGGGTTTGCTGTCTTCGCTACAGATTTTTGACCGCCTTGCCCGCTATGCCCTGTGAACGTGCGGGGTTGTGGCTAGGGCAGGCGCAAGGTCCTGTTTACATTGGAAGCATATGAGCAGCACACACTTTGGATTCCAGACGGTCGACGAAAGCGAAAAAGCCAAGCGCGTGCGTGGCGTGTTTGACTCCGTGGCGTCCAAGTACGACGTCATGAACGACTTGATGTCGGGCGGTCTGCACCGCGCCTGGAAAGCCTACACCGTGATGGTCGCCAACCTCAAAGAGGGCGACCAGGTGCTCGACATTGCTGGTGGCACGGGCGACTTGTCCATGGCGTTTGCCAAGAAGGTGGGCGCCAGCGGTACGGTGGTGCACACCGACATCAACGAAGCCATGCTGCGCGTGGGTCGTGACCGCTTGACCGACAAAGGTTTGCTGCTGCCCACCTTGGTGTGCGATGCCGAGAAGCTGCCTTTCCCCGACAACCACTTCAACTTGGTGAGTGTGGCGTTTGGCCTGCGCAATATGACGCACAAGGACGTGGCACTCAAAGAAATGAACCGCGTACTCAAGCCCGGCGGCAAGTTGCTGGTGCTGGAGTTTTCCAAGGTGGCCAAGCCCCTGGAAAAGGCCTACGACTGGTACTCCTTCAACATCTTGCCCAAGATGGGCTCGATGGTGGCCGGCGACCCAGACAGCTACCGCTATCTGGCGGAGTCGATCCGCATGCACCCCGGCCAAGAAGAACTCAAGGCCTTGATGTACACCGCAGGTTTTGGCCACGTGGACTATCACAACATGACAGCGGGCATTGTCGCGCTGCATGTGGGTATCAAGTGCTAAGACGCTAGGGATGGAGGCCATTTCTATGCACAGCGTGCTCAGCGGTTTCGGTTAATTATTGGTAGACAACAACTTAAGCGGAGAAAGCAAATGAAGAAGGTGTGGGCAGTAACCCTCGCAACAGCCCTGGTGTTGATGCACCCGGTGGTTGAAGCCAAACGTATGGGTGGTGGCGGCTCGTTGGGCAAACAGTCCAGCAATGTGACGCAACGCCAGGCCACGCCTCCCGCTGCTCCGCCTGCGCGCCCTGCGCAACAGCAGCAAGCGCAACCCGCGCAAAACAACGCCGCTGCGCGTCCTGGCACGCCAGCTGCCGCACCTGCCAAGAAGCCTTGGGGCGCCATGCTCGGTGGCCTGGCTGCCGGTCTGGGCTTGGCTTGGTTGGCCAATGCACTGGGCTTTGGTGAAGCTTTCGCCAATATGTTGATGTTTGGCCTGCTGGCGCTGGTCATCATGCTGGTGGTGGGTGCCATCTTGCGTGCCCGCGCCAACAAGAAGTCGCCTGCTGCGGCGCGCGCCAACCACACGCCTTTTGCTTTCCAGGGCGCTGGTGCTCCTGTGCCACCTGCTGAAGTGGCGACGCCTCCCCAGTACAAATCGCACAACGTGGGCAATGACGCCTCCGCCCGCCCTTGGGAACAAATCCCTGGTGGCTCAGGTTCGCTGATTGGCTCAGGCTTGGGCGGCGCAAGCGCTGCTACTTGGAGCGTGCCAGAAGGTTTTGATGCCAATGGCTTCTTGGATGCGGCCAAGCGCAACTTCGTGACCTTGCAGGCAGCATGGGATAAGGGCGATATTTCTACCCTGCGTTCCATGATGACCGACGAGATGCTGGCCGAGATTCGCCACCAACTGGAAGAGCGCGAAGTGCAAAGTGCTGGCGTGCCCAACCAGACCGATGTGGTCATGATTGACGCGCAGTTGCTGGGGATTGAGGAGATTGACCAGGCCTATATGGCCAGCGTGGAGTTCTCCGGCATGATCCGCGAAGACGTCTCTGCAGGCCCTAGCCCCTTCCGCGAAGTCTGGAACATGACCAAGCCCAAGGACAACTCCAGCGGATGGTTGGTCGCGGGTTTACAAGCTTTAGACTAAAAATTCTCGGACTTCAGGAATAATCAGGGGACTATGGCAACACAGTCCCCTTTTTCATTCCTGAACGGTTTGGTCGAACGCGCGGTGCAAGCTGTGCAACCACCGAGCTGGCTCGTCCACGAAACCCAGCACCGCATCGTGCTTTTCCTCAACCATGTGTTGATGCAAGAGCGTGAGGCGATGGAACGCCTGGTGCGCCAAAAGGGGCGCGTGGCCCGTGTGCAATGGCGCAACTTCAACATGGCACTGGTGGTGACACCTGCAGGCCTGTTGAATCTGGCAGACAGCGCTGCTGAGCCGGATCTCCAACTGGAGATCTTGGACAGCAACCCGCTGGCCCTGGCACAGGTGGCCTTGCGTGGCGATAAGCCTTCTTTGCGCATCGAAGGTGATGTGCAACTGGCCGCCGATATCAACTGGTTGGTCGACAACGTGGAGTGGGATGTCGAGGAAGACATGGCCCGCATCTTGGGTGATGTGCCTGCCCACACGCTGGCCCAAGTGGGTCGTACGGTGGCGGGCGCTGTGCGTCAGTTTGTCGGTGGTCGTATGGGCAAGGGCGACGCAGCCGCCAGCGGTAGCGACCGGTTACCCCAATGAGTCGGTTTTTCCGAGGCTTCACCATCGTCTGGGTGGTGCTGCGCTATGGGCT
>JBJEZV010000307.1:0-3507 GCA_051887595.1 Comamonas sp. | reverse complement strand
CCACTGATTGTTCAAGCGGGGCTCCAGACAAAAAAGGAGAAAGACAGTCACACATAGGACGCTAAGACCCATGTGTGGTCCATTTTAGGTGTTTCAAGCAGGCTTGCCGAAGCCTTATTCCTGCCAAGACGATGGGGATCAAGGTTATTCGCAGTGAATCGTCCAAACCCCAATACCGTTCATACTTACTTCAGGCCCATGCCAATCAAAAAAGTTTCCGACGATTTGTCACGCGAGGACTTGGGCTTGAGCGTCTTTACCAGCTTAAAGTGGGCGCGGAACAGTCTGACCAAATCGTCATAACCCGGACCGTGGAAGACCTTGGCCACCAAAGCTCCCTCAGGCTTGAGGTGGTGGCTGGCGAAGTCCACAGCCAATTCAATCAAGTGTTCTACGCGTGCGCCGTCGGTAGTGCTATTGCCGGAGAGGTTAGGGGCCATGTCAGACACCACCACGTCGACAGGACGTCCTTGCACAACTTCTTCAAGCTGAGTAAGTACGGACTCTTCTCTGAAGTCACCTTGAATGTAATGCACGCCATCTATGGGCTCCATAGGCAACAAGTCCAAAGAGATGATGGTGCCGTTCAGCGGCCCTGAACCCGTGCCATTGGCCGTGAGGCGACGGCGCAAGTACTGACTCCAAGCGCCCGGTGCACAGCCCAAATCCACCACGATATGGCCGGGTTTGATGAGCTTGAAGGTCTCGTCAATTTCCTTGAGCTTGTAAGCGGCACGAGCGCGGTATCCGTCCTTTTGTGCGGCTTGCACGAAAGGGTCGTTGAGGTGAGCATTGAGCCAATTCTTGTTGAGCTTCTTGCTTTTCGTTTTGGTATTCATCGCAAATTTCTTCCTGCCTCGATAATACGGGCATGCCCCAAATTGATTTAACTCCCGCTGAGCGCCGGGAACACCGCGCCAACGCCCACCATCTGGACCCCGTGGTCATGATTGGTGGTGACGGCTTGACACCCGCCGTCCAAAAGGAAGTTGATGCCGCTTTGAACGCGCATGGCCTGATCAAGGTCCGCGTGTTCGGCGACGATCGCGCTGCCCGTGAACAGGTCTATCAAACCCTGTGCGATGAGCTCAATGCTGCCCCCATCCAACACATCGGCAAGCTGCTGGTGCTGTGGCGTCCTATTCCTGAAAAGGAAAGAACCCTGGATGAAGACCGCAAAGCCGGTCCTCGCGACATCAAGCTGCTCAAGTTTGGCCGTGCAGGTAGCAAGCCTGAGGTCAAGCAAATTCGCGTTCTGGGCAACCAGCGTCTGACCCAAGGTGGTTTGATCAAGCGTGCCAAGAAGGCAGGCCCCAAATCCATCAAAAAAGGCCGTTAAGCGCCCCGTGCGCGTTACAGCATGAGCACCACAACTTCCACGACCACTGATCGTCACATCCTGTGCATGAAGTGGGGCACCAAGTACGGACCGGAATATGTCAACCGTCTGTATGCCATGGTGCGTCGCCATCTCAGTGGTGATTTTCGCTTTGTCTGCCTGACCGACAACGCTGAAGGGATACGTTCCGAAGTCGAATGCCTGCCCATTCCTTCGCTGGACCTGCCCCCAGGCATTCCTGAGCGTGGCTGGACCAAACTCACCACCTTCACGCAAGACCTGCATGGGCTGAGAGGTACGGCGCTTTTCTTGGATGTGGATGTGGTCATCACCGGGCCGCTGGACGACTTTTTCACCTATCCGGGTGAATTTCTCATCATCCATGACCACAAGCGCCCTTGGCGTATCACTGGCAACTCTTCGGTGTACCGCTTTGAGTTGGGGGCGCATGCCGATGTGCTGGAGTACTTCCGGGCACACTTTGATGAGATTCGCAAGCAGTTTCGCAACGAGCAGGCCTACCTCTCCGACGCTATTCACAAGCAAGGCAAGCTCAAATATTGGCCTGCTGAATGGTGTCCTAGCTTCAAGTACCACTGCATTCCGACCTGGCCCACCAATTTCTGGAAGCCTCCTTTTGTGCCCGATAACGCACGCATCGTGATTTTTCATGGTGAATGCAATCCGCCCGATGCACTGGCGGGCCGTCGCAACCGGCGCTTTCGCTATATCCGCCCTGCCACATGGGTGGCCGAACACTGGCGCGAATAAGGCAAATTTTCTTTTACTCAGCCCCTTACGGTGTAGGCCGGAGGGGCTTTTTTGTAGGCGACGAGTAGATTAACGATGAGCAATTCTTCACAACCTGATAACCCGCTACATGGTCTGACTTTAGAACGCATGCTCAGCGACTTGGTCGATTACTACGGCTGGCAAGAGCTGGGTGCACGCATTCCCGTGCGCTGCTTCAACTTAGATCCCAGCATGTCTTCGAGCTTGAAATTTCTGCGCAGAACACCTTGGGCTAGGGACAAGGTTGAGCAGCTGTATCTCTACACGTTACGCATCACAGCTCAACAAGAAAAGTAATGGGCTTGTGGCGGATTGATGCAATTTCAGAAGCGGTCAATTCAGCGACAGCTGCGTGGGTAAGTGATTATTACAATTTGAGACAATCTGCTAGATTGCAGCACCAATTTCACGTTTGCGTCTGACGCGAGCCCTCTATGACGGATCCTTTGCCATTTACATTTGCGCAATACGCGTCTATTTGCAATAGCTTGCCTGACCCTACTTTTATCCTCACGGAGTCAGGTCGTTATGCAGCTGTGCTTGGTGGCAAAGATAAGCGCTACTACCACGATGGATCAAGCTTAGTCGGCAAGTATCTGTACAACGTGCTGGCCCCTAGCAAATGCGATTGGTTTTTGGCCCAAATACGTCGTGCCATCCTAGGGCAGCAGATGTTGGTAGTGGAATACGATCTCAGCCAAACAGATGTATTAGGAATCCCTGCCGATGGGCCTGCTGAACCTATATGGTTTGAGGGACGTATCACTCCTTTGCAAGAGCAGTTTGCCGGAGAAACTAGCGTGATGTGGGTGGCCAGCAACATCACCCATACCAAACGCTTGCAGCAGCAGCTGCACCAATTGGCCATGAGTGATGATTTAACGGGTTTGCGTAATCGCCGTTACTTCATGGACAACCTGCGTATTGCATTCGAAAACTTCCATGGGTATGGGCGTCCTGGGTGCCTTATCTATATGGATGTCGATTACTTCAAAGCAATTAATGACACCCTCGGACACCAAATTGGTGATCAGGCTCTGCGTGATGTGGCCCTTGCAATACAGAGGCAATTCGCTGCGGACGACGTATTTTGCCGACTTGGGGGAGATGAATTTGCTTTGCTATGCCAAGGACGCAGTTTGGACAATATTGCTTTGTTGGCTCAACAGCTTCTGTCTAGCGGCCAGCAGGCGTTAAAGCCGTACGTAACTAGCAGCTACGAGCCTTCGCTGAGTTTGGGAATCGCGCATTTTCAGGCGACGGACGAGTCAATGCACAGCGTTATGCAGCGTGCAGATCAAGCCTTGTACACAGCCAAGCTGCGTAAACCCCATTCAGACTTGCAATCTATGCGTTAGTGGCAAGGCATTGATTGG
>JBJEZV010000306.1:0-3517 GCA_051887595.1 Comamonas sp. | reverse complement strand
TCTTTGAGCAGCCCCGCGCCATTGGCGACACGCTGGAAGGCATCGTCAACATTGCACCTGAGCTGTTCGATGGCGCCGATGGCACCGCTGCATGGCGTGTGTTTAAAGAGATCGACAATGTCTTGATCTTGGCTTGCGGCACCAGCTACTACAGCGGTTGCACGGCCAAATACTGGCTGGAGTCACTAGCCGGTATTCCATGCAATGTAGAAGTTGCCAGCGAATACCGCTACCGCACCAGTGTGCCCAATCCCAAGACCTTGGTGGTCACCATCAGCCAGTCGGGCGAGACTGCCGACACCCTGGCCGCCTTGCGCCATGCACAAAGCCTGGGCATGACTAACACGCTGACGATCTGCAACGTCGCCACCAGCGCCATGGTGCGCGAATGCAAGCTGGCCTACATCACCCGTGCAGGCGTGGAAATTGGCGTGGCTTCCACCAAGGCTTTCACGACCCAGCTGGCGGGTTTGTTCTTGCTGACATTGGCCCTGACACAGTCCAAGGGCAAGCTGACCGAAGCGCAGGAGCAGGAATATCTGACCGCCATGCGCCACCTGCCCGTCGCGCTGCAGTCGGTGCTGGCTTTGGAGCCTCAGGTCGTGAGCTGGGCTGAGAACTTTGCCAAGCACCAAAATGCTTTGTTCCTGGGCCGTGGCATGCACTACCCGATTGCCATGGAAGGCGCGCTCAAGCTCAAAGAGATCACCTACATCCACGCCGAAGCCTACCCCGCTGGTGAACTCAAACACGGCCCGCTGGCGCTGGTAGACAACACCATGCCGGTCGTCACGGTGGCGCCCAATGACGAGCTGCTCGAAAAGCTCAAGAGCAACATGCAAGAAGTGCGTGCGCGTGGCGGTGTGCTGTATGTGCTGGCTGATGCCAATACCAACATCGAAAACGCCGAAGGCATGCACGTCATCCGCATGCCTGAAAACTACGGCGCACTTAGCCCCATCTTGCACGTCGTGCCATTGCAGCTCTTGGCCTATCACACCGCTGTCGCGCGTGGAACCGATGTTGATAAACCCAGAAACCTTGCCAAGAGCGTGACCGTCGAATGACGGGCATGCAATTGCTCAGTGCCTTGCACTGAGCAGCCGCAGGCGCAAGGTTGCTGGGTTTGCAGCGAGGCGTTGGCCGAGCTACAAGCCTTTCAAAATTCTGGCGAAAAGCGTGACGGTGGAATAAGCGCCACGCTCAAAAGCGAAAGCTGTTTGACGCTGTTCATTGATCGCATCGTGCATCCCCACCAGGCCGCTGAAAAGCGGCCTTTTTTTGTGCCATGCTGCACGGTTTACAGTGTGGGCATGACTGCAGCAATTAACTCTAAGACCGTGGTATTGCCTGTGGAGGGCATGACGTGTGCATCGTGTGTGGGGCGGGTGGAGCGCACGCTGGGCAAGCTGCCGGGAGTGGCGTCAGTGAGCGTGAATTTGGCGACGGAGCAAGCGCAGATTGCATTTGCTGCGGCGCCGGATGTGGCAGCGGTGGTCGCAGCCATTGAGAAGGCTGGCTACGCCGTGCCGCAGCACACGGTGGAGTTGCAGGTGCAGGAGATGAGCTGTGCCTCGTGCGTGGGGCGTGTGGAGCGCGTGCTGAAAAAGCAGCCCGGGGTGCTGGATGCACAGGTCAATTTGGCAACCGAGCGGGCGCTGGTGACGGTGTGGGAGGGTATTGATACTGCAGCGCTGGTGGCTGCGGTCACAAAAGCAGGCTATCCGGCGCAGGCGATGCAAGCCGCTGCCACTGACGGCAGCAGCGATGCACAGGCACAGCGCCATGCGCAGGAAAGCCAGCGGCTGCAGCGCGATCTATGGTGGGCAGCGGTGCTGGCAGCGCCCGTGTTTGTGTTGGAGATGCTCGGCCACATCTGGCCTGCCTTTCACCATTGGGTCGATGCCACGCTGGGTCAGCACAACAGTTGGTGGCTGCAAGCGGTGTTGACCACGCTGGTGTTGATTGGCCCGGGTCGGCGCTTTTATGCCAAAGGCATTCCGGCCTTGTTGCGCGCAGCGCCCGATATGAATTCATTGGTGGCCGTGGGCACGTTGGCGGCCTATGGCTATTCGCTAGTAGCTACGTTGGCGCCGCACTGGTTGCCCGCAGGCAGCACGCACGTGTATTACGAATCGGCCGCTGTGATTGTGGTGCTGATTTTGCTGGGCCGTTGGCTGGAGGCGCGGGCCAAAGGACGTACCTCGCAGGCCATTGCGCAATTGGTGCAGCTGCAGGCCAAGACTGCTCGCGTGCGCCGGGGCACTGCCGTGGTGGACATCGACATTGCCCAAGTGCAAGCAGGCGATGTCATCGAAGTGCGGCCAGGAGAGCGTATTCCGGTGGATGGCGTGGTGCTGGATGGGAAAAGCTTTGTCGATGAATCCATGATCAGCGGCGAGCCTGTGCCAGTAGAAAAGCTGGTGGGCACGGAGCTCATTGGCGGCACGGTCAACCAGCAAGGCGCTTTGGTCATGCAGGCCACCAAGGTCGGCGCGGATACCGTGCTGGCCCACATCATTCGCATGGTGGAGCAAGCGCAGGGCGCCAAGCTGCCGATTCAGGCACTGGTCGATCAAGTAACGATGTGGTTTGTGCCTGTGGTCATGGGCGTGGCGTTGCTGACCTTTGCGGGCTGGATGGTCTGGGGGCCAGAGCCTGCGCTGGCCATGGCGGTGGTCAATGCGGTGGCGGTGCTCATCATTGCGTGCCCGTGTGCCATGGGGTTGGCCACGCCCACATCCATCATGGTCGGCACCGGACGTGCGGCGCAGCTGGGGGTGTTGCTGCGCAAGGGCCAGGCTTTGCAGCAATTGCAAAACACGCGCGTGGTGGCGGTGGACAAAACCGGCACGCTCACCAAGGGACGCCCGGAGCTGACGGATGTACTGCTCGCACCCGGCTGGCAGCGCGAGGCAGTGCTCGCCACAGTCGCAGCGGTGGAGGACAAATCCGAGCACCCCATTGCCCGCGCCATTGTAGAGGGCGCCCAAGCGCAAGGCTTGACGCTACCTACCGTGCAGTCCTTTGAATCACTCACCGGGCGCGGCGTGCGTGCGCAGGTCGAAGGCCAGCGCGTGGAGATTGGCGCTGACCGCTGGATGCTGGAGTTGGGCTTGTCGGTCGATGGGTTTGCTGAGGCAGCGCAGCGCTTGGGGCGCGGAGGCAAAACGCCGCTGTACGCGGCCATTGACGGGCAACTGGCCGCCATGCTGGCTGTGGCCGATCCCATCAAGCCCAGCACACCTGCAGCCATTCAGGCACTGCATGCGCAGGGTTTGAAGGTGGTGATGATTACCGGCGACAACCGCCACACCGCGCACGCGATTGCGCAGCAGTTGGGGCTGGATGAAGTCGTGGCCGAGGTATTGCCCGGCGGCAAGGTGGAAGCGGTGCAGCGTCTGCAAGCCACGTACGGCAACTTGGCCTATGTGGGCGATGGCATCAATGACGCTCCTGCGCTGGCTCAGGCTGATGTGGGCGTGGCGATTGGTACGGGCACCGACATTGCTATTGA
>JBJEZV010000305.1:2358-3526 GCA_051887595.1 Comamonas sp. | reverse complement strand
ACACGATGTGGATGACTCTGCCGCACATTGCGGCATTGCCAGCTTCAGCCTGGGCGATCTACCTGCGCCCCACATCCAGCAAGCATTGGCAGCACAGGGCATCCAAGTGGCCGTACACGCGCCCGGCTTTACTCCGGGCGACAGTGCTGCACGCCAGCTGGGCAGCGTGGTTCGTGTCTCGGTCAGTGAACCAACCTGCGAATCAGAGCTAAAAGCACTCACGCAGCAGCTGGCGGCCTTGGCGTAGCAGCGCTCAATGCTTAGCCTACCTGCGACTGCACCCAGCGCACGATTTCCCCTGCGGGCAATGCACCGGAAATACGGGCTACCTCGTGGCCGTCTTCAAAAATCAGCATTGTGGGGATGCTCCGAATCCCATATGGCTGGGCTACGTGCGGATAGGCCTGAGTATCCAGCTTGGCCAGCCGCACCTGGGGCGAGAGTTGCTGTGCGGCTTGGGCAAACGCCGGCGCCATCATGCGGCAAGGGCCACACCACGGAGCCCAAAAATCCACCACCACCGGAATGTGGCTGCGCCCCACGTGCTTGGCAAAGCTCTCGGCATCCAGCGCCACGGGTTCGCCCGTGAACAAGGGCTGGTGGCAACTGCCGCAGTCTGGGTTGCTGTGCAAATGGTCTTGTGCCACGCGGTTGGTGGTGTGGCAGTGCGGGCACACGATGTGCAGGGGATCTAAAACGGTCATGGCAACTCCCAGTACGGAGAAACACTGCAGATGGAGACATCGCTGGGATTTTGCAAGTGCCGCCATACCGGAGCCAGCGACATCAAAAACATAGCTATATGCCTTGATAAAACATTGTTTTCATAGATAAAAGACTTTGAACTCCAGATTTCACAAAGGTTGATTGCTTCTTTTTTCGATTTTTTGCTTAACCGCCCAACCAAGCCACCAGCTTGATGCCGCTGAACAGCAGCACCGTCACCAGCACCGAACTGGCAAAGGGAATAAACACCTCACGCCCCAGCAGGCGAAAGTTGAAGTCGCCCGGCAACCGCCCCAGCCCGACTTTGCGGATGATGCCGGTCGCTGCATTGAGCAGCACCAAAAAGATAAAAATCAGCAGCATCCAGCGGATCATGGGTGGCCTTCGTGGTCGCAGAGGGTGAAGTTACAAACGGTGCGTACGGTCGCCCTGCACAAAGCCC
>JBJEZV010000305.1:0-2258 GCA_051887595.1 Comamonas sp. | reverse complement strand
CCAAAGCCGTAGTCGATCAAAAACACCGCACCCCGCGTCAAGTGGGCGCCCAGCGTGCGTACAAAGGCTTCGCCTTGCACATGGATCTCGGTTTCGTAGTCGTGATCGCCTTCGATTTCCAGTGGCGGGCGCAAATCCGTTGGTCGGTTGGCCCACACCAGTGCATCATCTTGCAAAGCAATGCCACGCTCAAACCAAGCACCATTGACACGCACCAAGATCTGCACGGGCATGGCATCCAGCACCTCATTGCCCACCACGACGCCTTGCATCTGTTGCGGCAGTGCATTGGCCCACACCACTTTGGAGGCATGCGCCGTCAGCTTGGCTTGCTGGCGCTCGCGCAAAGAGCCTGACAGATCGACGATGGTGTAGCGCTCCAGCTCCACGCCCAAACGCTCCAATTCATCGAGGATTTGCAGTGCCAAAGCGCCAGTGCCTGCGCCAAATTCCCAGACTTCGCGCGTGCCCGTGCGGGCCAGCGCCTCGGCAATTTGCGCCGCGACCAGCTGACCGAAGGCTGCAGAAATCTCGGGCGCCGTGACAAAGTCACTGCCTGAGCCCGGCAAAACCCCGAACTTGGCTGTGTCATTGGCGTAATAGCCCAGCCCCGGCGTATACAGCGCCATGGCCATAAATTGGTCAAAACCAAGCCATCCACCCGCTTGGGCAATGGCCTTGTCGATGTGCAAACGCAATGCGCTCGTTAAACTTGAGGGTTCTGTCATCACCCCTGCATTGTCGTCGCTTGTGCGCGCCTGGGCTGCAAATCAGCCGCAGTTGCGTCAGCTTCCGGGCAGGTGCTGACGACGCCCACCCACAACGCCGCCCCATTTATTGCACCCTACGCAGGCGATATGCCTGCCAAGTGCTCACGTGATATGTCTTCTGCCGCCCTTGGCCAACGCACCATTGCCCTGTCTGGACTGCGCGTGAACGCAAGTCTGGGCATATTGGAGCGCGAACGCGAAGCGGCGCAGCCCATTCGCGTGGATGCCGAACTGAACATGGGTCTGCAGCCCTTGTTGCCCGCCAGTGACGATATTGCCGAAGTGTTGGACTACCGTCTGGCGCGCGAGGCCATTGTGGACGTCTGCACGGCGGGCCACGTCGATTTGCTGGAGCGTTTGACAGGCGAGGTGGCGCTGCGGCTGCAACAATTGCCTGGCGTGCTGGGCGTGCGCGTAAAGATTACCAAGTTAGAAATTTTTGACGACTGCGAAGTTGCGATTCGCGTCGAAACCGGACAATGGTGAACCCCATGAACGCTGTGACTGAAAACCCCTGGATTGCCGAAGACGCTGCCGAGGCAGCTCCTGCAGGCGAAGCGACCGCCGAAGCCAAGCCCGGCAAGATCAAGATTGAGCGCGAGCAAATCAAGCTCGAAAAGCGCCTGTGCCGCGAAGTAGGCCGCGCGATCATGGACTTCAACATGATCGAAGATGGCGACAAGGTCATGGTCTGCATGTCCGGTGGCAAGGACAGCTACACATTGCTGGACATCCTGCGCAAGCTGCAAAAGCGCGCGCCGGTGAAGTTCGAGATCGTGGCTGTGAACCTGGACCAAAAGCAGCCCGGCTTTCCTGACCACATCCTGCCCGAATACTTCAAGTCCATCGGCGTGGACTACCACATCGAAACCCAAGACACCTACTCGGTGGTCAAGCGTGTGATTCCCGAAGGCAAAACCACCTGCGGTCTGTGCTCACGCCTGCGCCGTGCGATTTTGTACTCGGTGGCGGACCGTTTGGGCTGCACCAAGGTGGCTCTGGGCCACCACCGCGACGACATCGTGCAGACGCTAATGCTCAACATGTTCTACGGCGGCCGCATGAAGGGCATGCCGCCCAAGTTGGTGACGGATGACGGCAAGCACGTGGTGATTCGCCCCTTGTGCTACGTACCCGAGAAGGACACCGCACGCTGGGCGCAGTACCAACAGTTCCCCATCATTCCTTGCAACCTGTGCGGCAGCCAAGACGGCCTGCAGCGCGTGGCCGTGGGCGATATGCTGCGCGAGTGGGACAAGAAGTTCCCTGGCCGCATCGAGAGCATGTTCCGCGCCATGGGCAACATTGTGACGACGCACATGATGGACCCCCAACTGCACAATTTCAAAGATGCCAAGGCCACGGGCATTGCCGATCCGAATGGCGATATGGCGTTTGACCATGAAGAGCTGCCCAAGCCCTCGGCCCTACCCGGCGGCGTGCAAGTGGTACAGATCGGCTGATCTCAGCGCTTCGCTCCCAAGCCCC
>JBJEZV010000304.1:1177-3540 GCA_051887595.1 Comamonas sp. | reverse complement strand
CCCAACGGCTACCCATCTCACCAAAGTGCGAGACAAATTGCCGATTCAATGGAGGAAGTGGGGGTGTCTGTGTCATGGCAGACATTGTGCCTAGGATTTGAGGAATTTCAGCACTTGCAGAATTCCGAAACGTTGGGCGCATGGGTTTTTTCCACACATGGCCCATGGGGTCGGGCGGTCACTTTCAGTCAGCAACCGCTCGTCGTGCATCCGTGCACGACGGAGCAAGGATCAACGGTGTAGTTCGCCGGCGCTTTCGGGCTGGAAGGTGATGGCATCGACACGCACAGTGACGGCCTTGCCTGTGGGGCTGGGTAATTCAAATTGATCACCCACGCGAAGACCCAACAATGCAGTGCCCACTGGAGCAAACACCGACACCTTATCTGGACTGCCGTCGGCCTCCTTGGGGTAAACCAAGGTCAGGGTTTGCTGTTTGTTCGATTCAAGCAGCGTACAAGTGACGGTGGAATTCATGGTCACCACGTCCGCAGGCATGTTCTGGGGATCCAGTACATCGGCGCGATCCAGTTCGGCTTCCAGCGCATCGCGGCCCGGGAAGTTGCTGGGCAGCTTTTCCAACAAAGCTTCCAGTCGGTCCATGTCCAGCGACGACAAAGTAATAGTAGGTTTGGTCAATGCCATGAGGTGTTTCCTCGCGGTGATGTGAACAGATAACGGTGGGCAATACGCAGCAGCGGCCCACAGAGAAAAGCCCGGGCAACAGCGGTTGTCCGGGCCTTGTGTGTTGCACACATTTGGTGCATTAATCCGATTGTGGCGCTTTAGCCCAGAAATGCAAGTATTCCCGGACCACTGCGTCCAAAACCAAGGGGATTGCCTAGGTCAGCAGCGGCATGCGTCATCTTGGTTTAGCCCGCTTTGGCTGCATCGGCCAGCCGTTGGGCGCACTGCTGCGCTTGTTTCGCATCGCGTGCTTCAACCATGACGCGCAGCAGAGGTTCGGTGCCGCTGGCACGAATCAGCACGCGGCCATCGTTGCCCAATTCTTGCTCCACCGATTGCTGAGTTTGCGCCAGCAGCTGGTTGCGCTTCCAGTCTTGATCGGGGGCCAGGCGCACATTGATCAATGTCTGGGGGAACAATTGCAGGGATGCCAGTTGCTGCGCCAAAGACTGGCCGCTGCGCACGCAGCTTTGCAGCACCTGCAAAGCACTGACAATGCCATCGCCGGTGGTGTGCTTGTCCAGCGCCAGCAGGTGGCCGGAGCCTTCGCCGCCAATTTGCCAGCCATTTGCGTTGAGTGCTTCCAGCACATAACGGTCGCCGACCTTGGCGCGTACAAACTCCACGCCTTGCTGCTGCAACGCCACTTCCACGGCCATATTGGTCATCAAGGTCCCAACTGCTCCAGGCACTGGCACACCGCGTTGGAGTCGGTCTTGCACCATGAGGTACATCAGTTCGTCGCCGTTGTAGATACGGCTGGACTGGTCCACCATCAGCAGGCGATCAGCGTCCCCATCCAGCGCCACGCCGTAGTGGGCATGGTTGGCGCGCACTGCCAGCGCCAGCGCTTCAGGATGGGTTGCGCCAACGCCATCGTTGATGTTCAGGCCATCGGGTTGGCAACCAATTTCAATGACTTCTGCGCCCAACTCGTGCAGTACCTTGGGGGCAATGTGGTAGGCCGCGCCATGGGCGGCATCGACAACGATGCGCAAGCCACGCAGGCTTAGCGTGGGATCGAAGGTGCTTTTGCAAAACTCAATGTAGCGCCCCGCCGCATCATCCAGACGGCGTACCTTGCCCAATTGGGCCGATTCCACCCAGGCCGGCTGCGCATCCAGGGCGGCTTCCACGGCTTCTTCCCAGGCGTCGTCGAGCTTGGTGCCCTGGGCGCTGAAGAACTTGATGCCGTTGTCGTAGTAGGGGTTGTGGCTGGCGCTGATGACCACGCCCAAGCTGGCACGCTGTGTGCGCGTCAAGTAGGCCACGCCTGGCGTCGGCAGGGGGCCCAGCAATATGACGTCAACCCCTGCGGCGCTGAAACCGGCTTCCATGGCAGCTTCCAGCATATAGCCAGAAATGCGTGTGTCCTTGCCAATCAAAACCACTGGACGTTCTTGGGTCTGCTTGAGTACGCGGCCCACCGCATGGGCCAAGCGCAGCGCAAAGTCCGGGTTAATGACCGATTGCCCAACCTTGCCGCGAATGCCATCGGTGCCGAAATACTGACGTGCCATGTTCTTATCCTCGTAGTGGCGGAGTGTTGTGTGGTTCTATGGGGCTGGCTGGTCTTGGTCGTGCATGGCCTGCCAGACAGCCAGAGCTGCCTTGGTGTCCGCCACATCGTGTACGCGAACAATCCGAGCGCCGCGCTCAACGGCAAGCAAAGCTGC
>JBJEZV010000304.1:0-1077 GCA_051887595.1 Comamonas sp. | reverse complement strand
CTGCTCCATGTCGATGGTTTCCCATTCGAGCATGGCCTTGGCCATGGCGTGCATTTTGTCTTGGTTATCTTCGATCAGCTTGCGTGCCAGCGCGTATTGCTCGTCGAGGATGCGACGCACTTCCTGGTCCACGGCCTGCATGGTCGCTTCCGACAGGTTGGCGCCCTTGCTGAAGGTGCGGCCCAAGAAAGGCTCGCCTTCTTGCTCCGAGTAGACCATGGTGCCCAGTGCATCACTCATGCCATAGCGCGTGACCATATCGCGAGCGATTTGTGTAGCGCGTTCAAAGTCATTGGAGGCACCGGTGGTCATCTGGTTCATGAACACTTCTTCCGCAATGCGACCACCAAACAGCATGGCGATTTGGTTGAGCATGTACTCCTTGTCATAGGAGTAGCGGTCCTTTTCAGGCAAGCTCATGGTTACACCCAACGCGCGGCCGCGTGGAATGATGGTGACCTTGTGCACAGGATCGCACTTGGGCAGCAAACGACCAATCAGGGCGTGACCGGCTTCGTGGTAGGCCGTGTTGCGGCGCTCTTCCTCAGGCATGACCATGGTCTTGCGCTCAGGGCCCATGATGATCTTGTCCTTGGCCTTTTCAAAATCCTGCATTTCGACCGTGCGAGCGTTGCGGCGGGCAGCCATCAGCGCAGCTTCGTTACACAGGTTGGCCAAGTCAGCACCAGACATGCCAGGTGTGCCACGGGCAATCACGGAAGGATTGACGTCTTGGCCCACAGGGATCTTGCGCATGTGCACGTTCAGGATCTGCTCGCGGCCGCGAATATCGGGCAGCGTCACATAGACCTGACGGTCAAAACGACCGGGGCGCAACAAAGCAGCATCCAGAATGTCAGGGCGGTTGGTAGCAGCCACCACGATCACGCCGAGGTTGGTTTCAAAACCATCCATCTCGACCAGCATCTGGTTCAAGGTCTGTTCGCGCTCGTCGTTGCCACCGCCCATGCCGGCGCCACGCTGGCGGCCCACGGCATCAATTTCGTCGATGAAGATGATGCAAGGGGCATTTTTCTTGGCGTTTTCGAACATGTCGCGCACGCGGGCCGCGCCCAC
>JBJEZV010000303.1:1401-3559 GCA_051887595.1 Comamonas sp. | reverse complement strand
AATGTGCTGGTGAACAACGCTGCGTTCCAACAGCACGCTGAAGATATGGCTGATTTGACACCCCAGCGGCTGGATGAAACCTTTCGCACCAACATCTTTGGCTATATGTACATGGTGCAGGCCGCGCTGGCGCATTTACAGCGGGGCGACTGCATCATCAACACCGGCTCGGTCACCGGGCTGCGGGGCAGTCCGTATTTGCTGGACTATGCATGCACCAAAGGTGCGATCCACGCTTTCACCAAGTCTTTGGCGCAGCATTTGCTGGACAAAGGCATCCGTGTCAATGCAATTGCGCCTGGCCCGGTCTGGACGCCGCTCAATCCGGCTGACCAGACCGAAGATGATTTGGCCAACTTTGGCGGCGACACCGACATGGGCCGCCCTGCACAGCCTGAAGAGCTATCACCGGCTTATGTATTTTTAGCTTCCCCAGTGTGCTCCAGCTATATCAATGGCATGGTGCTGCCGATCACGGGCAACATCGGGGACGGCGCTTGAACAAGCCTTGGTAGCAGGGCGGAAGCGTCTGGGCGCTTCAATGCCTCACGGCCGGGCCAGGCTCTGGTGGCAGCTCAATCGGCGGAGTGCCAGGGTCCGGCTCGCGTACTGGCACCGGTGGCGGTGGGTTCTGGGGAGGTGTCTCCGGCGGCACCGGAGGCACATTCGGGTCATTGGGTGTCGGTGTCAATGGGACCGAAGCCTGCCAAGGCTCGGTCAATGGTGCTGACAGTGGGCGTGCGTGCAACATGGCGGTTCCTTTCAAGGCCATTGTTGGTCAACGACCCTGAAGGAACTGTCAGTGCATGACCTAGATACACGTTGTGACGCAGGGCATGCGCCATACATTAACCCATAGTCCTGCACGCATGGTCGATAGTGCAGCTCCCTCGCTGCCATTAAGTACTTATATGCCCAAATCCTTGGCTGCAGCTTGAATTTCCGCGAATTGATAGTCCTGTACCGTGTACTGGGACGAGATCACACGCCCCTCGGGGCCGGGCACCAGCAGCCAGGCGCTTTCGCCTTCGCGCTCAGGATGGGGCAAGGCGAACATCAAGAATTCACAATCGATACCCCATACATCGTCGATCTGCATGGCCTGGCATTCGGCGGGAATATGCAGGTAGCTGACCTGATCGGCCACGGCGCGCAAGAAGTCTTCGCTTTGGCCAGCATCGCCATCGCTGGTGCCTTCGATGGGGTTGACGTGGCGAATCAGCGGCGTACTGCTGAAGGCCTCATGCGACCACGCGGCATCTTCGCGCTGAAACATCAAGGTCGCGGTGCCGGTAAAAGCAAAGTCCGCCGGATCATCGCCCACGCGAAAGGCGCGCGCTGCTGCCACGGCCTCGGCGTAGCTGGCGTTGTCAATGGCGACCAGTCGCAGGTCGTGGGTCATATCGGTGGTCATCAAGCTTTCCTTCAAAACAAAAGCCCGACCCACGCGGGGATCGGGCTTGGTGTGGGGTGATTAAAGTGGATCTCAGTGCTGCAGCTGTGCCCAGACTTTGTCCAGCCGCTTGCTGCTGACCGGATACGGCGTGCGCAATTCCTGGGCAAAAAAGCTCACGCGCAGTTCTTCGAGCATCCAGCGGTATTCCTGCATACGTGTATCGATCTGGCCCTTGCGCTCCGCCACCAAGCGCCAGTAACGCTGCTCCAGCGGCTGCAGCTCTTTGAGCTTGGCCGCATCACGGGCCGGATCGGCGCGGTATTTGTCCAGGCGCACGGCGATGGCCTTCAAGTAACGGGCGTAGTGGCCCAACTGGCTCCACGGCGCTACCGCGATGAAGTTTTTGGGCATCAGCTTGGCCAGCTGCTCGGCAGCATCCTTGGTGGCCTCTGGCGCATTTTTGGTGTCCTTGATCTTGCGTGCGGCAGCCGCGTACTCGGTCAAGATCACGCCCGCCATGCGTGCCACTTCGTTGGCAATCAAAGTCAAGCGGCCACGGCCATCTTGCACGCGTTGCTTGAAGTCCGCCTCATTCGCAGGCAACGGCTCTTGCAAGAAAGCGCGGTCGATTGCCACGTCAATGATCTGGCTTCGCAACTCTTCCTGCGTGCCCAAAGGCATATAAGCCACGGCCATTTTTTGCAGATCGGGAATGTTCTTTTCCAGGTACTTGAGCGCATCTTTGATCTGCAGCGCAAACAA
>JBJEZV010000303.1:0-1301 GCA_051887595.1 Comamonas sp. | reverse complement strand
CTAGCAGCTACAGTTTCAGATACTTTGAGCGCTGCCAAAGCTTGGAAAGCACCACGCGCCTTCGCACCCCACTCCGCTTTGAGCGCAGCCAGATTGCGGCTTTGGCCCAGCTGGCGACCATGTTCATCGATCACGCGGAAGTTCATGAACAAGTGTGGGCTGAGCATGTCCAGCTTGAAATCGGCACGTTTGACGTCCAGCGAAGTCTCATCGCGCACCTGCTTGAGCAGCACGTCGATCAGCCCGCCCTTGGCCCAGCGCTCAGACTGCGTGAAAAGCTCTGCCAGTCGTGCCGCGTTTTCGGGCAGCGGCACAAAGCGGCTGCGCGGGCGCTGCGGCAGGCTCTTGAGCAGGGCCTGGATTTTGTCCTTGAGCATGCCCGGCACCAGCCATTCCGCACGTTCGTCGCTGACTTGGTTGAGCACAAACAGCGGCACCGTCACGGTGACGCCATCGCGTGCGTCGCCGGGGCTGTGCAAATAGCTCGCGCTGCAATCGACGCCGCCCAGCTTGATGAGCTTGGGGAAGTTGTCAGTGGTGATGCCCGCGGCCTCATGGCGCATCAACTCGTCTTTGGACAGGCGCAGCAATTCAGCCTGGCCCTTGCTGGCCGCGCGGAACCACTTGTCAAAGGTCGCTCCACTGTAAATGCCCTTGGGGATGTGCTGGTCGTAGAAGGCGTAGATCAGCTCGTCGTCCACCAGCACGTCTTGGCGGCGGGACTTGTGCTCCAAGTCCTCGATCTTCTTGACCATTTTCTGGTTGGCAGGCAAGAAGTGCCATTGCGTGTCCCACTGCCCTTCGACCAGCGCCTGGCGAATGAACATGGTGCGTGCAGCATCCGGATCAACACGTCCATAGCTGACGCTGCGGCCGTTGTAGACCACCAAGCCGTAGAGTGTGGCACGCTCTTGGGCCACCACATCGGCCTGTTTTTTGGACCAGTGCGGATCGAGCAGCTGTTTTTTCAGCAAATGCGCGCCGACTTCTTCCAGCCACTGCGGCTCAATCGCGGCAATGCCACGGCCATACAGGCGCGAGGTTTCGACCAGCTCGGCCGCCACAATCCAGCGCCCGGGCTTTTTACGCAAATGCGCGCCGGGGTGCGGGTGGAATTTGATGCCACGCGCGCCCAAATAAGCGTCGCTTTCTTCGCCCTTGTAACCAATATTGCCCAGTAGGCCTGAGAGCATCGAGAGGTGCACGGCGTCATAGCCAGCAGCCTCGTTGTTGATGAGCCATTTTTGCTCTTTGACCACGGTCATCAACTGGCTGTGAATGTCGCGCCACTCGCGCACCCG
>JBJEZV010000302.1:0-3568 GCA_051887595.1 Comamonas sp. | reverse complement strand
TGGTGCTGGCCGTCAACCCCAACGTCAAGGCCAACAATGCCAAGGAGTACACCGAACTATCCAAATCCGGTGGCAAGCCACTGACCTTTGGTTCGGCAGGCAATGGCACCTCCATGCACCTCACGGGCGAGATGTTCAAGCAACGCACGGGCGCCAACTTGGAACACGTTCCCTACCGTGGCAATGGTCCCAAAGTCACTGACTTGCTCGGCGGGCAAATTGATTCTTCCTTTGGCGACTTGCTGGTGCTGCAGCCACATATTGAAAGTGGCAAACTGCGCCCATTGGCCGTGACGTCTTCGCAGCGCAATCCCATCTTGCCCAATGTTCCGACGATTGCAGAAAGTGGCTATCCCGGGTTTGAAGCGCTGTCATGGCAAGGCTTGTTTGCACCGGCCTCTACGCCACAGCCCTTGGTCGACAAAATCAACCAAGCTGTGGTGCAAGCCGTCAAAGCGCCTGATCTGCAAGGATTTTTTGCTGAGCGCGGTTTTGTGATCGGCGGCAACAGCAGCGCCGAGTTCACAGAATTCGTGAAGCAAGAAACAGTGAAGTGGAAAGAGATCGTGGAGAAATCGGGTGCACAGATCAACTAATGACACATCTGCAGCCATGACAGAAAAAGCCGCTACGGCGGCTTTTTCTGTCATAGGAGGGGCGGTTGTGCGCGGCGGCGTGACGCAACCCATCTCCAACGCCACCTTGTGCAACGGTCTGCTGTTCGTGGCCGGGCAAGTACCAATGCGCAACGGCCAGCCAGCCGCGCCCGATATTGAAGGGCAGACCGACTACGTCATTGACATGATTGCAGAGATCCTGGCGCAAACAGGTTGCGGGCTAGAGCACATCGTCAAAGTGACGGTTTGGCTGACCGATCCGCAAGACTACGCGGGATTTCATGCGGCCTACGGACGGCGTTTTGCCCAAGCGCCTTATCCCGCGCGCTCCACGGTCATTTCGCAGCTCATTGCCCCCGTCAAGATTGAAATGGAAGTGGTGGCCGCACTGCCGCCATCAACCACCATCGCAACGCCATAAAACTATTAAAAAAGAAGCTACTTGCCTTAGAACCAAGCCATTTTCAGCATTAAAACTATCTGAAAAGCTTGTTCTACAAAGGCAAGTAGCTTCTCTTTTTAATATTTATAGATTTTAGAACTTGCTACTGAGCCGGCGATTGGAGTCGGTGACCAGTCGCATGGCAGGCAGCAATTGCATGGCCAGCTCGGGCTTTTCCAGCGCGTATTCCAAATTGCGGCAGGCGATTTCCACGTGCTCTTCGCCTAGCGCCTGCGCGCGGGCACTTTGGCCACGCTCCAGTGCGTGAAACAGGTGGTGGTGCTGCAGGTGCGCCAACTGCATCCAGCGCGTGCCTTCTTCAATGGTGGACTGCATGGGCAGCATGGCACTGGGTGAGGCAAAGGGCATGGCGTTGAGCCGCTCCATCATGCGCAGCACGGACGCGTTTTCGCAGCCTTCCATGATCAGGCTGTGAAAGTCCTTGTTCATATTGACGTAGCTGGCGTAGTCGTCCAGATCCATCTCGTGCTTGTTGACGGCCTCATCGCCAATGTCCAAGCACAGCTTGAGCTCTTTGGACAAGGCCCGCGACAGGCCTTGCTCGGCCAGCGTGCGCGCCGCAAACCCTTCCAGCACACCGCGCGCACGAATGGCATCCAGCACTTCTTTGGCGGTGTAGCCACGCATCTGGTAGCCACCAGAGGTCGAGGGTTCAATCAAACCTTCTTGCTCTAGTGTGCCCAGCGCCAAACGAACTGGCGTGCGGGAAGTGTTAAGCCGTTCGGACAAAGGTATTTCGGCCAGCCGCTCGCCGGGGCCGAACTCGCCCTTGAGGATCATGTCCCGCAGTTGCACCAGCACCCGGGAGTTTTGCGAAGCGTTGGGATTCATGTGAGCTTAAAAAATATCGACTGGCAATCGGATTGCAGAATTGGCCCGTCTCAGCGCACCAGGTTCTGCACCCAGCGCGCATAAATGGTTTGCAGGGTGTGCTCCATAGCCGACGTACGCTCCTCCAACTGCTGTAGCACCTGCGAAGAAGGGCTGCAAGCTGGATTACCCAGCGCTTCTTGGCGCAGCAACTGGGCGCCATTGCGCTCCACACTCAGCTGTACCAACTCAGGTGTCATCTCCAAGTGCGACTGGATACCCACGTGCCGACCATCGAACACAAACATCTGATTTTCACAGAAAGGACTGGAGGCCACCTGCTCAGCACCTTCGGGAATGCCGAAGGTGTCGCCATGCCACTGAAAGGTCAGCGCTTGCTGTCCTGCCAGCAGCCCCATCCAATCACGGGCTGCTGGCGTGTCATGAAAGTCCAGCGGATTCCAGCCGATCTCTGAGCGCGGAGCCTTGACAACAGGTGCGCCCAACGCGGTTGCCAGTAACTGGCTGCCCAAGCAATGGCCAATCACCGGAATGCCCTGTGCCACGGCCTGCCGCATCAATGCCAGCTCTTGCGCAATCCACGGCAGATCGTCGTGCACGCTCATGTAGCCGCCCATAAACACCAGGCCGGAATAAAGACTGGCATCGGTAGGCACCTGCGCGCCATCAACAATGGCAATGCGCTGCGAGGGCACCTGCAAGCGCTGCAAAATGCGTTCAATACTGCCGGGCGCACCCACTTCGGTGTGCTGAAAAATGGCGACGGGTTTCACCGAGTCTGCTCCTTGTGCCAAGCCTCTAGGGCTTTGCCAACATCCAATACCAGACTGTCACTGTAGCGTGTGCCCACCACTTGCAGACCAAACGGCATGCCAGCCTGATCGCGTCCCCAGGGAATACTCAAAGCGGGTTGCTGCGTCAAATTCCATGGATGGGAAAACGGCGTGGCCGACATCCAGTTGCCACTGGTGCGCAAAGCCTGAGCATCGGTAAAGTCATCAACCACAAAATCACCCGCAAGAGGTGCCGTTGTCGGCGTGGTAGGTGTCAGCAAGATGTCGATCGATTCGAACACCTGCCCCAATTGCCCTGCAGCCAAGCGCAGCTGCTGACGTGCCCGGGCCAATTGTTGCGGGCTTTGCGACTGCCCCTGTGCCCATTGCTGGCGCATGTCAGCCCCCACGCACTGCAGTTCTTGCTCTGTCCAATCCAAACCAGCTTCCAGCACGCGCGAGCACCACACCACCCACATGGCTTCGCCGGTATCGAGCGCAGACAGATCAATGTCCACCACTTCCAAGCGCTGCTGGCGCGGCTGCCATCTAGGCAAGTCTTCACGCAATTGCTGAAGGGCCTGGGCAATCTCAGGCTGGGGCGTGCTGTGGCCGATTTGCGTACAAACACCGACGCGCAAAGGCCGCTGAGGCCATGGTGTGGAGTGCCGCACAAAGCCCGAAGCAATATCCCGCACATCCGACTGACCAATGCATGCCATGATGGTTTGCAGATCAGCCACATTGCGGGCCATCGGCCCCAGGTGGGCAAACTCCACAAACGGACTGGCAGGCCACATGGGGATATGGGCAAAACTCGGCTTGAACGCTGTCAGCCCGGCGTAGGACGCAGGGATGCGCACAGAGCCGCCCGCGTCACTGCC
>JBJEZV010000301.1:0-3604 GCA_051887595.1 Comamonas sp. | reverse complement strand
GGCTGAGGCTGGCATGCTGGGACTTTTGCAATCTTTGGCAAGGAGTCTCTGATGAACAAGTCCATCGCAGTGCTGGTCACCGACGAATTTGAAGACAGCGAATACTGGAAGCCGGTCGATGCTTTGCGCGCGGCGGGCTATGCCATCTTCAACATCGAAAAGAAAAAAGACCAGGTTGTCAAAGGCAAGAAAGACCAAACGCCTGTGACCATTGATTTGGCGATTGATGACGCCAAGGTCGAAGACTATGCCGGCTTGCTGATTCCTGGTGGCCATTCGCCCGACTGGCTGCGCGGCGACCCGCGCTTTGCACAGTTTGTGAAGGCGTTCGATGCGACCGGTAAACCGATTTTTACGATCTGCCACGGCCCGCACCTGCTGGTGAGTGCTGAAGTGGTCAAAGGGCGCCAGATGACCAGTGTGAGCAACATCGCCATCGACTTGAAAAACGCCGGTGCCAAGTTTGAAGATCAGGCCGTGGTGATTGATGACAACCGCTTGGTAACCAGCCGCACGCCGGAAGATTTGCCCGCATTTACGGAAGCTATGCTCAAAGTGCTTGAGGCACACCAAGAACAAGGTCGCTAAGTCAAAAAGATAAAGAAAAAGGGCCCTTGAGGCCCTTTTTTTACGCTGCGGCAGCTTATTGCTTCACAGCTTCGATTTGCAGTACCAAGCGCACGTTCTTGGGGAAGCCCCAGTCCGTGCCGTAGTTCACGCCCCATTGGGTGCGATCAATGGTGGCTTCAAAGTCGCCGCCGCAAACTTCACGCTTGAGCATCGGGCTGTTGTAGCAGTTGAATTTGATGGCCTGGATGGTGATGGGGTGGGTTTGGCCGTTGAGGGTCAGCTGACCAGTGACTTGCTTGAGTGTTTCGCCGTCATAAACAAATTTGTCCGAGACAAACTTGGCTTCAGGGTGCTTGGCAGTGTCGAAGATGTCCGTGCTCTTGAGGTGCTTGTCGAAAGCCGCAGTGCCGGAATTGAGCGAATTCATATCCAACACCACCTCGACCTTGCCGGTCTTGCCCGCTTTGTCGAACTGCACTGTGCCGGTTTTCTTGTCGAAGCGCACACGGTTGGTCGATGCACCGAAATGGTCGATTTCAAATGTGGCAAATGTGTGCGTGGGGTCAATTACATATTCCGCAGGTGCGGCGTGGGCAGCAGTGGCCAACAGGGCGGAAGCAGATAAAACCAGCAGGGATGAGCGCATGGGATCTCCTTGATAAAAAAGTTAAAAGGCCAGATGAACAAAAAATGCGAGCAATCAGCCAGCGTAAAACAATGATTTGCTAATGTTTTGATGCTGAAATCCTCGTGGATCAAAGGCTAGTAGCTCACCTAATAAAAGCTTGGTAGCTTTACAGTGGGGCAACACCTGTCAGTGCCAGCTTGAACTGCACTTGCACATCGTTGGCCACCATCGAGGTGTCGGCCCAATCGCCATCACCAATCTTGAAGGGCAGTCGCTGAATCGCCAGCGTGCCGGATGCTGTGGTGGTTGCGCCCGCTTGGCTCAGTTGTACAGGTACAGACACAGCTTGGGTGGTGCCCTTGATGGCAAGTTGACCATCCACCTGATACTTGCCTCCGCCCAAAGCTTTGACAGCTTGTGAGGTGAAAGTAGCCTGCGGGAATTGCTGGCTATTGAACCAGTCAGCGCTGAGCAAATTGCTGTCTACTTCCTTGGAGCCCATGGTAGCGCTGCCCGTGTCAATGCGCAGCACGATCTGGCTGGTTTCAGGTTGGGCCGTGTCGAACTGCACCTGTGCATCAAACTTCTTAAAGCGGCCTTTCACTGGCACGCCCAGTTGTTTGGCGGTGAATTCGATCTGGCTTTGTGCCGGCACCAAGGCCTGTTGGGCCATGGCGGTGTGGCTCAAAAAAGTCGCTGCGGCAACCAAACCGGCACGCAAGGGAAATGACAAGTGCATAAGGTTTCCTTTAAGTTGATGGAAGCCGCATTAACGGCCAGGCCACATGCGGGCCAGCAATCCGTCGCGGTCGATGAACTGGTGCTTCAAGGCTGCAGCGATGTGCAGGGCGATCAGTGCAGCCAGGCTGTAGGCCGCCACCATGTGCAAAGGTTGGAGTGCTTCTGCCAAGGCGGGATCAGCACTGACCCAATTAGGCAGTTGCCACAGGCCAAACAGCACCACCGGGAAACCAGATGCCGAGCTATACGCCCAGCCCAGCAGTGGCACGGCAAAGAACAGCGCATACAACAGGTGGTGTACGCCGTGGTGGGCCAGACGCTGCCAACGTGGCATAGCGGACGCCATAGCGGAAGGTAATGCGGGAGGGCGGTGCGTGATACGCCACAGCAAGCGCAGCAGACTTAAAGCTAGCAAGCTGATGCCTGCCCACTTGTGCCAGTTGTAGTACTTGAGTTTGGCGGGCGAAAACGGCAGTCCCGCCATGTACCACCCCAGACCCAACAGCGCCAGCAGACCCAGGCCGAGGAGCCAATGCAAAGCGATTGCGGGCAAGGTGTAGCGCTGAGTGGGGTGCGAGGACATAAAGCTCAAAATCCGTAGAGAAGGGCGTAGTCTAGGAGTTGCTTGCTGACACAGGGTTCAACGGTTTTGATGACAGGATTCAAACCATTGCAAGGAACTTCGCAGCACAAGCTGCAACGCTGTTGTGCGGGTATGGACTTGAAAAAGCGCCGAAAGCCCTAAGTTGAGTGGTAGTTTAAAAATTGCTGTTGAAGGAAGCACTATGCGCATCGACAAGCTCACCACCAAATTCCAAGAAGCCCTGGCGGACGCTCAAAGCCTCGCACTGGGTAACGACCACGCCTATATTGACCCGCTGCACTTGCTGGCAGCCATGCTGCGCCAAAACGATGGCCCCAAGGCGCTGTTGCAGCGCGCGGGCGCCAATGTCGCGGCCATGGCGACAGCGGCAGAAAACGCGGTCAAACAGCTGCCTCAAGTGACGGGCCAAGACCAGGTCAGCGTCGGTCCTGATCTGGGCAAGCTGCTGCAGGCCACCGAGAAAGAAGCCATCAAGCGCGGCGACCAGTTTATTGCCAGCGAGTTGTTCTTGTTGGCATTGGCGGACAGCGAAACCAAGGCAGGCAAGATTGCCAAAGAGCATGGTTTGAGCCGCAAATCCGTGGAAGCAGCCATCAACGCCGTGCGCGGTGGCCAGACCATGGACAGCGCCGAAGGCGAAAGCCAGCGCGAAGCCCTCAAAAAATACACGCTGGACCTGACCGAGCGCGCCCGCATGGGCAAGCTCGATCCTGTGATTGGGCGTGACGATGAAATTCGCCGCGCTATCCAGGTGCTGCAGCGCCGCAGCAAGAACAACCCTGTGCTCATCGGCGAGCCTGGGGTGGGTAAGACCGCCATTGTGGAAGGCTTGGCCCAGCGCATTGTCGAAGGCGAAGTGCCGGAGACCCTCAAAGACAAGCGCGTGCTGGTGCTGGACATGGCTGGGCTGCTGGCCGGTGCCAAGTACCGTGGCGAGTTTGAAGAGCGCCTGAAAGCCGTGCTCAACGATGTGGCCAAGGAAGAAGGCCGCATCATCTTGTTCATTGACGAGATCCACACCATGGTCGGCGCCGGCAAGGCCGAAGGTGCGATGGATGCGG
>JBJEZV010000300.1:0-3605 GCA_051887595.1 Comamonas sp. | reverse complement strand
GTTTCCAGCCCTCCAAACCTATATAGCGCTACAGACAGTATGAGCTCGAAGAAACTAATACGGCTGACTCTTGGACTTCAAAGCCGTGCAGTATGGTTTGCTACTGCTCTGTATTTGATATGCAGCATAAAAATAGCCCGCCTTCTTGTTAAGGCAGGCCCAAGGTATTACACCTCCATTCAGAGGTCTACTGCCAATTCTTGCTTATTTGTTGGCAGGTACAGGAAGGGGCGCAGTTAGGTTTTTGGAAAGCACTTTCATAGCTTGGATATCCTTTTCCCAGAAGCTGGTGAAATCCTGTGCATTCAGGTAGCTCAAGGGGCTGCCGGTGTTACTGATTTGGCTCTTGAAATGTTCATTTGTTTGAGCAACCTCGTCCATGCTGCTCTTGAGCTTATCAATCACTTCAAGCGGTGTGCCTTTTAGGGCAAACAGGCCTGACCACTGCATGTAGCTCACGTTAATGCCTTTATCTTTGAGGCTGGGAACGCCTGGGAAAGCTGCTAGTGACTTGTCGCCCCAATGTGCAAGCACCTTTAGCTTGCCGGCTTTAACGTGCTGCACCACGCTAGATGGCCCGGTTGAGAGAAAGTCTACCTGTCCGCCTAAAAGGGCTGCCACCGCTGGGCCGCCCCCGGTGTAGGGGATGTGCGTGAAGGATACTTTCTGGTCGGCCTCTAGCTGTGCAACGGGGACGTGCATGGTGCCAAAGTGACCACTGGAGCCGTAGTTAAGCTTGCCGGGGTTATTCTTGGCGTGTTCGAGGAAGCTCTCAAGCGTATTCCAAGGGGCGTCTGCGCGAACGGCGAGCACGGTAGGGTCAGCAGTTATGCGGGCAATAGGTATGAACTGGTCGAGTGTAAAGCCGGGCTTACGCTCCATGATGCGGTCAGCTTCGGGCAAGATAGAGATCGACGACAACGCCATCAACAGAGTATGGCCATCGGCGGGGGCGCGTGCAGCCTGGGTAATGCCTAGTGCGCCGCCAGCTCCTCCCTTGTTCTCCACCACTATGGATGTACCCAGTTTTTTGGAAAGTGCGTCTGCGACAGGTCTGCCAACCACATCGGCGACACCTCCGGGTGGAAAGGGGACCACCATGGTGATGGCCCGGCTCGGGTACTGAGCCAATGCGTGTGCGGCTACTAGGCTGCTGAATACGATGGCACTGCGGGCGAAGGTGTGAATTGTATTTTTAGTCTTCATTTTGTCTCCTCAGTATCGAATGCAATGAAAAAACGGCCCTTGGTGAGACAAGAGCCGTTGTCGATCAGATGAGCTTGTTCTCGATAAAACCGATGCCATCGATTTCAATTCGCACGACATCTCCATTTTTCAGGTAGGACGGTGGATTCATGCCCATTCCGACGCCGGCAGGAGTACCGGTTGCGATGATGTCGCCTGGGTAAAGGGTGATACCGCGAGATATGGTTTCAATGATTTCGGCAATGCCAAATATCATGTTGTCGGTGTGATCTTTTTGGCGCAGCTCGCCGTTGACGTAGCCAGTTACGGTAGTGCGGCCTTGGGGGATAGCATCTGCTAATGTGATGCAGGGCCCCATAGGACAGAAGTCGTCAAACGACTTGCCCATATCCCATTGCTTGTGACGCATTTGCACATCGCGTGCAGTAATGTCGTTGATGATGGAGTAGCCCCAGACGTACTGGAAAGCATCCTGAGTCGAGATGTTTTTGCCTTTCTTACCAATCACGATGGCCAATTCCGACTCATAGTCGATCTGTGCAGAAATGGTGCTGGCTGGCAAGTGCACATCATCGTATGGACCTACCACGCACTCTGGCACTTTGGTGAAAACAATGGGCCATGCTTTTTCATCGGCTTTGTTATCTTTGAAGACGCTGGACGCGAGCTCTTTTGCGTGTTCATGGTAATTACGGCCCACGCACCACACATTGCGCAAGGGGCGATCAATGGGGGCCAAAACTTGAACATTTGCGAGATCGACTTCGCCTTGTTTAGGCATTTGTGCGATATCACTGTTGCTGAGCTTGGATTGCACTAGACGCAGCATGGCGCCTTCGCCTGAGAAGTCGTTTTGCGCGATCAATTGCAACAGTTGACCTTCTTCAAGCTGTACGCCAATACGTGCTGCGTTCTGGTACATGACGTTAAAGAGCTTCATAGTTTCCTTCGTAACCTTTTTGTTAAAGCGCGATCTGATACCATTTGGTATAAAAACACCTTAATGGTATAAGTTTTTTAATTAAGTTGTGTACCAGTTTTCCCTAGTAAATACCAATTGGTTAGATATTCGGTTGATTTCCTATGAATGAACGAGCAACTGCGGCATCCGCCTTGTTTGAGTATGTACGGCAAGCAATTGAGACTGGCAGCATGTCGCGTGGCTTTAAGTTGCCAGCAGAGCGCTCGCTAGCGGAAAAATTTCAGGTCTCACGCGGTAGCGTGCGCAAAGCCATCATGAAACTGCGCGACAGTGGTTATGTCGAGCAAAAGGTGGGAAGTGGTACCTATGTGGTATGGGGTAAACCAATTGGTTCTCAAGCTGTGGCGAGTGTCGATTGTTTGCCATCACCGGCTATCCTCAGTTTGCACACCGTCCGAGAAATCAGCCCGTATGAGTTGATGGAGGCGCGGCGATTGATTGAGCCGTTAATGCCGCGTCTCATCGTGAAGAAGGCCAATCCACAAAACTTTGCGCGCATGCGCGAGTGCTTGATCCAATCAGAACAAGCGGACACCACGGAAGCTTTTGAGTATTGGGATGGAGAGTTGCATCGTGAGCTTGCGGAAGCCACCCATAACAACTTCTTCAAAGAAGTCTTGCGCTTGACTAACGTGGCGCGTGAACAAGGAGAGTGGGGGAGGTTAAAGAAAAAATCGCTTACCCCTGAGCGACGTGCTGCATACGAGAACCAGCACCGTGCATTGGTAGAGGCCTTGCAAGACCGCGATGCCGAGCAAGGGACCACATTGCTACAAGCACATTTGGATGAGATCCAAGCCAACTTGTTTGGCAAGTAGCAGGGAGAGTAAACACTCTAGACAGTCAGTCAAGAGAACGCCTAATCCTGCATATTTACGATAGCTGATGCCTGAGTCTCACACTCAGAAAAATATCAGTTAAATATCGATCTAATTCACGCTGTTATTGGATGGTGGGCTAGATATCCTTGCGCGATGACTATGTCTTCGCAACTGATAACTGGTGAAGCGTGAGCATTGGCTTTTTAGGCCTAGTTCGGTCCGGCTTTTCAGCTAATCCACCACTGACGTCAGTGATTGGCTAGTGAAGGCGCAGCCCATCGATGCCAGCATGATCAAACCAATGGCCAAGCACTGGCTCCAACTGAGCACTTCACCTAGAAATAGCAGCGCCAGCACAGCGGCCTCCATGCTGGTCATGGTGCCAAACACATGCTTGGGTAGGTGTTTAAGGGCAAACAGCTCCAAGGAAATGGGAATGGCGCTGGAGATCAAGGCCACTCCCAGTCCGGTCAGCAAGATGGTGGGCGACAGCAGTGCCGTGCCTGCATGTGCCACGCCTACTGGGACGACCACCAAGGCCGCAACGGCAGCGCCCAACGGCGCGGTGATACGCACCGGCAAATGCCCCACACGCT
>JBJEZV010000299.1:0-3637 GCA_051887595.1 Comamonas sp. | reverse complement strand
CAGCCGTTCCTTTTTTGAAGGTCTGGTGGACCAGGCCTTGGCCCACGCCAAAAAGTTGGGCGCCACCGATGCTGGAGCCGACGCCTCCGAAGGCTGCGGACTGTCCGTCAGTGTGCGCAAGGGCGAGCTGGAGACTGTGGAGCGCAACCGCGACAAGTCGCTGGGCGTGACGGTCTACATCGGTCAGCGTCGCGGCAATGCCAGTACTTCGGACTTCTCCGAAGCCGCCATCCAGCAAACTGTGCAGGCGGCCTATGACATTGCCCGTTTCACTGCTGAAGACCCCACAGCGGGCCTGCCCGATGCCGAAGACATTGCATTGCCCGGCACGCACCGAGATTTGCAGCTGTTTCACCCTTGGGATGTGAGCAGCGAAGAAGCTGCGCGTTTGGCTATTGAGGCGGAGGCAGCAGCCATGGCGACGCACAAGCGCATCACCAATAGTGAAGGTGCGAGCGTGTCGGCCCAGCAAAGCCATTTCTTTAGCGCCCATACCCGTGGATTCCGTGGTGGTTACGCGAGCTCACGCCACAGCATTTCTGTGGCTCCTATTGCTTCGCTGCCCGGCCGCAACGGCGAAATGCAGCGGGACTATTGGTACAGTTCCATGCGCAATGCGGCGGATTTCGCATCACCCCAAGACATTGGCCGCTACGCCGCGCAGCGCGCTTTGAGCCGTTTGGGTAGCCGCAAAATTCCCACCACTGAATGCCCAGTGTTGTTTGAGTCACCCTTGGCAGCGGGTCTGTTGGGTGGGTTTGTGCAGGCTGTGAGTGGCGGCACACTCTATCGCAAAAGCTCGTTTTTGCTGGACTCGCTGGGCAAGCAGGTGTTTCCTGCGCACATCGACATTGAGGAAGATCCCTTCATTCTGGGTGGCAAGGGCAGCTCACCTTACGACGACGAAGGCGTGCAGGTTCGCCAGCGCATGGTGGTAGACAGCGGCCGCGTGGAAGGGTATTTCTTGTCGAGCTATTCGGCACGCAAGTTGGGAATGAAGACCACCGGTAACGCAGGTGGATCACACAATCTGGTGATGCGCTCTAAGCTCACACAATCGGCTGACGATCTGGATGCCATGCTCAAGAAGTTGGGCACAGGTCTTTTTGTTATTGAACTCATGGGCCAAGGTGTCAACTACGTAACGGGCGACTACTCGCGTGGCGCATCGGGTTTTTGGGTGGAAAACGGAGAGATTGCGTTCCCCGTCCAAGAGATCACCATCGCCGGCAACCTCAAAGACATGTACATGGGTATTGAGGCCATTGGCGCAGATGCATACAACTACGGTGCCAAGACTGTGGGCTCGGTGCTGATCAATCGCATGAAGGTGGCGGGTAGTTGAGGTGAGATGCTCTCCGTGGTGCATGGCGCCACGGAGCCTGAAAAGCATGCTGGTGTCAGCATGCTTTTTTTTGGCTTACATGTAGTCCTGCACGTTGGTGCGGCAACCCTTGCAGACCTTTGAAAGCTTGTATGCATCCCCATAGCAAAAACCTCCATGGCCCAGACTGGATCGCCGCGCTGGTGGTGATCGTGGTGTGGGGCGTGAACTTTGTGGTCATGAAATGGGGGCTGCAAAGTCTCTCCCCCTTGTTGCTGTGCGCATTGCGCTTTATGGCTGCGTCGCTGCCTTTTGTGTTGTGGGTGCGCCGCCCTGCGAATTTGAGCTGGGGGGTGCTGGCTGCTTATGGGCTAGTGCAAGGTGTGGGGCAGTTTGGTCTGCTGTTTTTGGGCTTGCATTGGGGCATGCCTGCGGGCATGGCCTCGGTGGTCTTACAGACCCAAGCGTTCATCAGCTTGGTGTTGGCGGCGGTGTTTTTGCACGAACGTCCGCAACCTTGGCAGTGGTTGGGCTTGTGCATTGCCATTGTGGGATTGGTCACGATTGGTGCCTCACATGGTGAAGGCGCAACGCAGATGACCCTGATTGGCTTTCTATGCACTGTAGGCGCTGCGGCGATGTGGGCCGTATCGAACTTGCTCACACGCCGTGCAGCCCAAGCAGGGCCTTATGAACCGTTGCCATTTCTGGTGTGGAGCAGCCTTTTTCCCATCGCGCCTTTGTTGCTGCTCTCGTGCTGGTTCGAAGGTGGTTGGCCTCAGATGCAGTCGCAATTGATTGGCATCACATGGCAAGGTATCGGTGCCGTAGCTTACTTGGCGCTGCTGTCGACCTTGTTGGGCTATGGATTGTGGACTCGCTTGCTACAGCGCTACCCTGCCAGCACTGTGGCCCCGCTTTCGCTGCTGGTGCCAGTGATTGGCTTGCTCTCTGCCATGCTGCTGCTCGGTGAAGGACCTACTGGTATGCAATGGCTAGGAACACTGGGTGTCTTGCTGGGAATGCTGGTGCACCAGCTCGGCGGCCGCTGGTGGCGGCGCCTTCAGGCATAACAGCCTGAAGGTTGTCGCCAAAGACGCTCAACACCTGTTAGCGGTGGTGTCCGTGGCGGCGGTGGTGCGGTGCCTTATGGCCTGGGCCTTTGCCAGGGTGCTTCTTAGGATGGGCATGGTGGTGACCATGCCCATGGCCGTGGTAATGCCCCGGTGGCAACACACAACCCGACAACAACAGGCTGCCAGACACAGCAGCAATGGCAAGCAACAACTTCATATCCATCCATTCCTTTAAATGCCCAGTGTAGGCAGCCTGTAGGTGCTTCCCAGGTGAACAGACGTAAGTTGTTTTGCAAGTGACATACTGCTGGATGTGTGAGGTGCAGGCTTTACGGCTCTAGCAGTTGGGCAATGGCTTGCCCCACCTTCGTGGTATTGGCTTGTCCACCCAAATCCGGCGTGCGTGGGCCATTTTTCAGTGTGCTTTCGATGGCTTGGACGATGGCATCGTGCGCGGCTCGCCAAGGTCCTTGGCTGTCGCCCAGAAAATCCAGCATCAAGGCGGCTGACCAGATCATGGCAACGGGGTTGGCGATGTTCTGACCATAGATGTCCGGTGCCGACCCATGCACGGGTTCAAAAAGGCTGGGGAACTTGCGCTCTGGATTGAGGTTCGCGGAAGGTGCCAAGCCAATCGTGCCGGTGGTGGCTGGGCCAAGGTCACTCAAAATGTCACCAAACAAATTGGTAGCAGCTACCACGTCAAAGCGCCCTGGCTGCAACACAAATCGTGCAGTCAATATGTCGATGTGCTGCTTGTCCAGCGTCACTTCAGGATAGTGCGTGTGCATAGCATCGGCCTGCTTGTCCCACCACGGCATGCTGATGGCAATGCCATTGCTCTTGGTCGCCAGCGTGACGTGTTTTTTGCTGCGGCTTTGTGCCAGCTCAAAGGCGTATTTGAGCAAACGCTCAGTGCCTTTTTTGCTGTAGACCGATTCCTGAATGCAAATTTCGCGGTCTGTGCCTTCAAACATCACACCGCCCAGCGCGGTGTATTCCCCCTCTGTGTTTTCGCGCACCACGTAATAGTCGATATCGCCGGGCTTACGGCCTGCCAAGGGGCAGGGAACACCTTCGAACAGGCGCACTGGGCGCAGGTTGATGTACTGGTCAAACTCACGGCGAAATTTGAGCAGAGAACCCCACAGCGAAATGTGATCAGGCACAGTGGCTGGCCAGCCGACAGCGCCAAACAAAATCGCATCCATGCCTTGCAATTGCGCCTTCCAGTCGT
>JBJEZV010000298.1:0-3642 GCA_051887595.1 Comamonas sp. | reverse complement strand
CGCAGGCAGTACTTGCGTACGACAAGGCGAAGCAACGACGTATCAAGGGTCGTGTTCGCGGCTCTTAGCCGCTGACTGCCACCACGCGCAAGACTTCCTGCCCATAGGCTTCCAACTTTTTGGCACCAATGCCGCTGATACCTTGCAGATCTTGCAGCGTCTGCGGATTGCGCTCGGCAATGCCCACCAAGGTGGCATCGTTGAAGATCACGTAAGCAGGCAAATCGTGCGCCTTGGCCACTTCGGCGCGCCAAGCCTTAAGGTTGATGAAGCGCGCCTGCGCATCTGGCCCCAAATGCACGGCAGCAGCACTGGTGGGCGCTGCGCGCTTGGTGGTGCGGCTGCGTGTAGCCGCCACCGATTCGCGCAGCAACACGCGCACCTCGCCGCGCAGCACCGCACGCGACAGTGGTGTGAGCGTGAGCGTGTCAAACACATGGCCGCTGTTTTCGCTGGTTACTTGGTGCAGGCCCAGCGCGCCCGTGGCCAGCAGCTGGCGCATCACGGCGCGCAATTGCTGCTCGCTGTATTCCTTGCCAATGCCAAAGGTGGAGATCTTGTCGTGCAGGTACTGCGTAACTTTGTCGGTGGTCTTGCCGCGCATGACATCCATGATGTGGCCAGCACCAAAGGTCAATTGGCTCATCTCGTGCACGCGGTAAATCGTAGACAGCAGCTTGCGCGCGGCGTCCGTGCCGTCCCAGATGGCGGGCGGGTGCAGGCAGTTGTCGCAATTGCCGCAGGGCTGGGCCTGTTCGCCAAAGTACTGCAGCAGCCGCACGCGGCGGCAGTCGGTGGCCTCGGCCAGGGTCAGCAGTGCATCCAGCTTGCCGCGCAGCACGGCCTTGAATTGCTCATCCGCATTGCCTTCGTCAATCATGCGCCGCTGGTTGAGGACGTCCGAAATCCCATAGGCCATCCAAGCCTGTGCAGGCAAGCCATCGCGCCCTGCGCGGCCGGTTTCTTGGTAGTAGCCTTCGATGTTGCGCGGCATGTCCACGTGCGCGACAAAGCGCACATCGGGCTTGTCGATCCCCATGCCAAAGGCGATGGTGGCCACCATCACCACACCCTCTTCACGCAAGAAGCGGTTTTGGTGCTGCTGACGCATCTCACTCGGCAGCCCTGCGTGGTAGGGCAAGGCACGAATGCCGTTGTCTTGCAACGTTTGCGCCAGTTCTTCCACACGGCGGCGCGAGAGGCAATAGACCACGCCCGCATCGCCATCGTGTTCGTTCTTAATCCAGCGCACCAACTGGTGGGTAACGTCCTTTTTCTCGACGATGGTGTAGCGGATGTTGGGGCGGTCAAAGCTGCTGACAAATTGCTGCGCCTGCTCCAGGTGCAGCCGCTCGACAATGTCGGCACGCGTGAGGTTATCGGCGGTGGCCGTTAAGGCAATGCGCGGCACGCCCGCATAGCGCTCGTGCAGCACACTCAGCGCATGGTATTCGGGGCGGAAATCATGGCCCCACTGGCTCACACAGTGGGCTTCGTCAATGGCAAATAGGCTCAGCTGGCCATTGGCATACAAATCATCGAGCAGCCCCAAAAAACGGGGCGTGACCAGCCGTTCAGGCGCCACGTACAGCAGCGTCAGCTGCCCGCTTTGCATCTGCCACTCAATGTCCTGCGCCTGCGACCAGTCCAGCGAAGAATTGAGAAACGCGGCCTGCACACCGGCCTCGTGCAGCGCACCGACTTGGTCGTGCATGAGCGCAATCAGCGGTGACACCACAATCGTGACCCCGTGGCCTGCTTGCTGACGCACGATGGCGGGGATCTGGTAGCACAGGCTTTTGCCTCCGCCCGTGGGCATGAGCACCAACGCATCGCCGCCTGCCGTGACATGCTCGACGATGGACTGCTGTGGCCCGCGAAAGGCTTCGTAGCCAAAGATATCTTGCAAAACTGTCTGAACGGCGGACACCAAAAACCCAATCAGGCGTGAATCAAAAAAGGACGGCCCGCATTGGGCCAATCGCCTATTGTGCTCTGCACTGCTGCAACCTAGCTACAAACGCAGCTTTCTGGCTTGGAAGGAAAGTATTTTGGTTTTGGGCTGATAGCCATTCGAGGCGGAATACGCGAGAATTCGCGACTCAGAAACATTTAGAAACTTATCAGCCTAGCAGCCTTGGTTGCTAGGATTTTTGAGGAGAACAATATGCGCTTCACCCCCACGGTGCTTTCTCTGGCTGTCTTGCTGTGCACATCGATGGCCAGCGCGCAAACGACGCCAGCCACCCACACGTCGACCGCATATATCCAGGCTGGTAGCGGCGATGACAGCAGCTACGCGCTGGTAGCGGGTGCCACCATGCCCTGGAAAAACTGGTCCTGGAACCTGGGTAGCGGCACCGTCCGTGGCCACTGGGATGGCTGGGTGGGTGGCTGGTCGGGTGAAGACCTGCGCAAGGACCGCTTCACCGCTGCGGTGATTGGCTTTGGCCCCAGCCTGCGCTGGCGCGGTGACCAAGGCAATTCGCCATGGTTTGTAGAAGCTGGAACCGGCCTGACATTTGCCAGCAAGCATTTCTACAGCAGCGACCAACGCATGGGCACCCGCTGGAACTTTGCCTCGCACATTGGCGTGGGCATGAACTTTGGCGCTGCCCAGCAGCATGAGCTGTCGCTGCGCTTGCAGCATGCGTCCAACGCGGGCGCCAAGCAACCCAACCCCGGCATCAACTTTGTGTTGCTGCGCTACGCTCACGCCTTCTAAGCACTGCGCGCTCGCAGGCGCCGCCCCGCACAACGCCGCAGCATGCGGCGTTTTTTTGTTTTTTGAGGAGCATTTGCCATGTCGATTTGGCACAAAACCGCCGATGTGGCGAGCATCAACGCCATGAGCCATAGCACGGCCATGGCCCATCTGGGCCTTGAAATCACCGAGATGGGGCCGGACTATCTGGTCGGCCGCGTGCCGGTGGACCACCGCACCAAGCAACCTTTTGGGCTGCTGCATGGCGGCGTGAGCGTGGTGCTCGCTGAATCCTTGGGCTCTATGGCAGCCTATTTGGCCAGTCCCGAAGGCTGCAACGCGGTGGGGCTGGACATCAACGCCAACCACTTGCGCGCCGTGCGCAGTGGCTGGGTGACCGGCACCGCACGGCCTGTGCACCTGGGGCGCACTACACAGGTCTGGCAAATCGATATGGTCGATGAGCGCGGCAAGCTGTGCTGCGTCTCACGCCTGACCATGGCCATCTTGGCGCACGCCACGCCTGTAGCCTAAAAACAAAGCACCTTACCTCGGCCCACAAAGCTTTTGCGTATGTTTTCTATGGCAAAACCAGTGTGGGCGCTGGCAAGGCGCTCTGAAGATGAAAGCTATGGGGCAGTTTATGCAGGATTTTCGTCTTGCATTTGCGCCAGGCGATCGCTCTTCCAGTACACATCATCACCGCCATCCACACGGTTGAGCACGCGGGCCAGCACAAACATCAAGTCCGACAGGCGATTGAGGTACTGGCGTGGCGCAGGGCGCATGGCCTCGGCTTCTTGCAGGGCCACCACCCTGCGCTCGGCGCGGCGTGCCACAGTCCGGCAGATGTGCGCTTGCGACGCCGCGCGCGTACCGGCAGGCAAGATGAATTCCAACAGGCGCGGCAGTTGCGCGTTGTAGTGCGCCAGCGCTTC
>JBJEZV010000297.1:0-3660 GCA_051887595.1 Comamonas sp. | reverse complement strand
AGGTCTTGTCGGCGTGTAGCGCAGCCTGGTAGCGCACTTGCATGGGGTGCAAGGGGTCGCGAGTTCGAATCCCGCCACGCCGACCATTGATATTGGAAAGGGCTAACAGTTCGCTGTTAGCCCTTTTTGTTTTTCATTTTTATTTTTTGCTTCATCCGAAGCACAGAGAGCGAAGAAAAAATATGATCGAAGGTTTGATTACCGGTCGTTTAACTACGGATCCCAGCGAGCGTACCGACCGATTTGGCAAAACCTTTATGGTGGCCCGCATGCGCGCCACTGTCGGCGATGGTGGTCTGCGTGCCAACACCGGCGACGGCCCCAGCAGCCTGTTTGTGAACGTGGTAGCGTTTGACCCCGTGCCTTGCAATCAGCTGCGCGATTTGCAAGAAGGCGATGTGGTGTCTCTGGTCGGCCCCATCACACCCAAGGTGTGGACAGACCGTCAAGACATCAGCTACCCAGCCTTGGACGTTGTGGCCTACCGCGTCATGGGTTTACCCAAGCCCAGCGTGTCCGACTTCGAGTAAGCAATCCACAATCAAGACGGCAAACATCTTGATTGGTTATATAAAAATAAAAAACTATTCTCAAAGAATATAAGGAAGCCGTATTACATTCAGGTTTTCCGCTTCTTTGAGATTTTCCATGCTGAACAAACGTGTGTTTCTGAAAGCCGCACTGGCTGTAGCTGCAGCCGGTGCTTTCAGCGCGCAAGCGCAAGATGCCATCAAAGTCGGGGTGACCGCAGGTCCGCACGCGCAGCTGATGGAGCATGTCAAGCAAGTTGCAGAAAAAGATGGTCTGAAGATCCAGATCATCGAGTTCAGTGACTACGTGCAGCCCAACGCTGCCCTGGCCTCTGGCGATTTGCACGCCAACAGCTATCAACACGGCCCCTACTTGGAGCAACAGGTCAAAGACCGTGGCTACAAGCTGGTCAAGCTCGCCAACACGGTGAATTTCCCGATCGGCTTGTATTCCAAGAAGGTCAAGACGCTGGATGAACTCAAGCAAGGCGCCAAGTTCGGCATTCCCAATGACCCCACCAACGGTGGCCGTGTCTTGCTGCTGCTGCAAGACCAAGGTCTGATCAAGCTCAAGCCTGAAGCTGGTTTGAAAGCGACCCCCCTGGACGTGATTGCCAACCCCAAGAAATTGCGTTTTGTGGAGCTGGACGCTGCCCAGCTGCCCCGCTCGCTGGACGACTTGGACGCCTCGGCTATCAACACCAACTTTGCCATCTCTGCGGGCCTGAACCCCAAGAAAGATGCCATCGCCCTGGAGCGCGCAGACAACCCCTACGTAAACCTGCTGGTGGTGCGTGAAGCCGACAAGAACAGCCCTTGGGCCACCAAGCTGGTCAAGGCCTACCACGATGCGTCCACCAAGGCGTTTATTGACAAGCAGTTCCAAGGCTCGGTGATGGCAGGCTTCTAAGCACTGTCCAGCTGCCAACAAATTTGCACGACAAGCCTCAGGTCATCAGCCTGAGGCTTTTTTATTGCATCCCACAGTGTTGCATTCTTGCTATAAGCCAAATAGCAGCTTGCCATTAGTTGCATTGACTTTGCATGCCCTAAGAATGGCAAATGCTTAGGTAGTAGGTACTGACTGCTATCAATAGCATGAACAACACAAGGCCTTGCGCCTAAACATTGCTTGGAAGACTGACCAAGTCCTGGTGCTAGAATCCCGCCCCAATCGCGCGCGCTGACGCACCACTTGCAAGCAGGGCTTGAACAGCACCGTGTGAAACGATTTGACTACCCCGCTATGGCTGACATAGCGGGGTTTTTACGTCGTGGAACGCAGCTTGCTTAGTGGTAAACGCACAGCGATTTACGAAGAAAACAGGCCCTCGAAGGCCCTACTTATGCCTGATGACAGTACACACATTTTCACGAATCAAGCACTGTGTTTGACACAGATGCCCGAGCGCCCCAAGGCGAAGCCACCCGAAATCTTTATTCCCTAATACCCTGAAGAGGTAGAGCAAATTGACCACCCATCATGACACTCACGGAGTTGCAAAACTCCAAAAGACACTTGTCCTTTGGCAAGTCATCATCATCGGCCTGGCCTACATCCAGCCCATGACGCTGCTAGATACGTTCGGCATGGTGTCCAGAGACAGCCTTCAACACGTACCTACGTCTTATTTGATTGCATTGATCGCCGTATTGCTGACATCGATCAGCTATGGCCACATGATCCGCAAGCACCCATCGTCTGGCTCTGCTTACACCTATGTGCAAAAGTCTATCCACCCCAACGCGGGATTCATGGTGGGCTGGTCCTCCTTGCTGGACTACCTGATGTCACCCATGGTGAACATCTTGCTGGCCAACATCTACCTCAAGGAACTCTTCCCCGATGTCAATCATTGGGTGTGGATCATCGGTTTGTCCTTGTTGATGGTGGGTATCAACCTCCGCGGCGTACGTTTTGTGGCTAACTTCAACAGCTTGATCGTGCTGTTGCAGGTGCTGATCATCGGCATCTTCACGTACATGATCTACACCAAGCTGTATGCAGGCCAAAACGCGCTTGGCGACATTGCGAGCCAAGCTGGTGCTGACAGCCTGTGGAGCTGGAACCCCTTCTGGAGCGCCAACACTGAAATCGGTGCACTGATCACTGGTGCAACCATTCTGTGTTTCTCGTTTACTGGCTTTGACTCGCTGAGCTCTTTGGCTGAAGAAACCAAAGACGTGAAGAAGACCCTGCCTCGCGCCATTTTCCTGACAGCCCTGATCTCAGGCTTGATCTTTATCTTCTCGACTTACTTCATGCAGCTGTACTTCCCAGGCAACCCTGAGCAGTACTTCAAGCTGGTCGACGAAACCCAGCCTGAAATTCTGTTGCTGGTGGGCGGTGCCTTCTTCCAGTCTGTAGTGCTGTCGTTTGCCATCATCACCGTCATGGCCTCCGGTATTTCTGCCCACGCCGGTGTTTCTCGCCTGATGTACGTGATGGGCCGTGACGGCGTATTGCCACAGAAGTTCTTTGGCTACATCAGCCCCAAGAACTTCACGCCTGCTTACAACATTTGGCTGGCTGGTGTGATTTGCCTGACTGCTGGCTTCCTGAGCCTGGAATTTGTGGTTGCATTGATCTCTTTTGGTGCGCTGACCGCATTCAGCTTCGTGAACCTGTCGGTGATTTGCAGCTACGGTTTCCGTGATGGTCGCCTGAAGACACCCAAGGACATCCTGAACTTCTTTATCGTGCCGCTGCTGGGCTTTATCTCGATCGGCGCCCTGTGGCTGGAAGTAGAAGACACATCGCTCAAGGCTGGTATTGCCTGGGCTGCCATCGGCATTGTGTATCTGGCTTGGCTGACCAAGGGTTTCCGCAACGCCACACCGCAGTACAAGGAAGCCGATATCGACCAGGAGTAAACCTCCTGATCCAGCACGCGGCATTGCACCGCGTGCATGTGCCAACTGTCATTCATAACCCGGGGGTGATCCCCCGGGTTTTTTTATGCCCAGGCGTTGGTGGATTGCTTCAACAAGTGACGCAACCGGCGTCTACGCGCCCACCCCAATTGCTAGAGGAAAAGTGCTGCCAAGACAGCTGCAAGCCTTTTGACAGCAGTGCCGCCTCCGCTCTCCTGCAGCAGCGTTCGCGAGATTTATTCAGATCAGACTGAAG
>JBJEZV010000296.1:1558-3702 GCA_051887595.1 Comamonas sp. | reverse complement strand
GCCAAAACCACTGGCCCGCAAAAAGGTGCGCGCAGGCAATCCGATAAAGCTGTAGCGCCCAAAACGCTCGCCACCCACCACCGATTCCAGCAAAAAGCTGTGCTTGCCATCGCCCTGGGCATGGGCGAGCTTCAAGTACAAAGACAGTGGGGTTTCGAGGTCGGCAAACGCTTCGGTGACCAAAGGAATGCGGTTGTAGCCTTGGCTGGCCAAGCTTTTGAATTCAAGTTCTGTGATCACAGAGCAGGGTTCCCGGTAGGGGCAACGCACTGCGCATTTCGTCTTCAGACAGGCAGGCGCTGCGATTCATTCAAACCATCCGCAGCAGTGGCGGACATGGGTGCACCCGATCTGGCGGGCGCCAATCAAACGGTCATAGCAATAGGCTTACGCCAGGGCCAGGCTCCCCGGTCCGCGCAACCTGTGATGAACACGTAGTGAATGAACATAGCGTGCAAGTGTAGCCGAAGCACACTGCCACGCAATATGCGATGGCCAAGGCGGGCCTCTCCAACAGCGGCTGGCTGTGCAAGCCCTCGTCATGCAGCGCCGCTATCTCCGTTTGTGAATTAAGTTTTCATATTTCGACACAAAACATACATTCGTTGGCCATCAAGCACACAAAGTGTAGGCAAATTGCGCAACAAAGGCGTTACATCCCACAACACTCCACGTAGCACATACCTAAAAAAACCCATCCACGAGGAGATAAACGCCATGCAATTGCTTTACCGCATGCCCGTATCCCGACGATTAGGCAGCTTGGTCATCTTGGCTGTCGCGCTGATGCTGGCACTGCTCGCCAGCTTGATTCTTTCTGAGCGACAAGTCTTGATGGACGAGCGCCAAGCGGCTGTACGGCAAACCGTCGAACTGGCGCATGGCATTGTCCACAACGCCCATGCCTTGCAGCTGGAAGGAAAGCTCACCCAAGAACAAGCACAACAGCAGGCACTGGCACTGCTGCAAAAGCTGCGTTACAGCGGCAGTGAATACTTTTGGGTCAACGACATGCACCCGCGCATGGTGATGCATGCTGCCCGCCCCCAGTTGGATGGCGAAGACCTGACCGACAACAAAGACCCGAATGGCAATCGGCTGTTTGTAGAGTTTGTGAACATCGTCAAGCGTGAAGGCAAAGGCTTTCACAACTACATGTGGCCCATGCCGGGCAGCGATGCTCCCGTCGAAAAAACATCTTATGTGATGGGTTTTGCTCCATGGGAATGGGTCATTGGTTCAGGCGTTTACATCGACACCATCGAAGCCACATTTGCGCAGCGTGTACAGCACGCCGTAGGCATCACGGCCATTTTGATGGTGGTGCTCATGTTGGCTGGATGGATGATTGCCCGCAGCATCTTGCGCCAACTGGGTGCAGAGCCTGCGCGCCTGAGTGACATTACCCGCCAAATGTCCCAAGGCGACTTGACGGTGGATCTGCCTTCTCGCATCCCACCAGACAGCGTGTTGCAAGGCATGCAAACCTTGAAGGACAACATTGGCCGCATCGTCGGCAACGTGATGCAAGGCGCGCAGAACTTGGCCAGTGCTTCGGAACAAATCAACCAAGGCAACCAAGAGCTCTCCAGCCGCACCGAAAGCCAAGCCAGCGCATTGCAAGAAACCGCAGCGGCCATGGAAGAGTTGGGCAGCACGGTGCGGCACAACGCCGACAATGCCAAGCAGGCCAATCAAATGGCCGTCACAGCCAGCCAAGTGGCGGAACAAGGCGGCGAAGTGGTTGCCGAAGTGGTGGAGACCATGAAGGGCATCAACGAGGCCAGCCGCAAAATCAGCGACATCATTGGTGTGATCGACGGCATTGCTTTTCAGACCAACATCCTGGCGCTCAATGCCGCTGTAGAAGCCGCGCGTGCAGGCGAACAAGGACGCGGATTTGCGGTGGTGGCTGGAGAGGTTCGCTCTCTCGCGCAGCGCAGTGCGGAAGCCGCGAAGGAAATCAAGTCCCTGATCACGACCAGCGTGGAGCGTGTGGATCAAGGCTCAGCCTTGGTCGATCGCGCTGGCGCCACGATGGCGGATGTGGTGACTTCGATTCGCCGCGTCTCTGACATCGTGGGAGAGATCAGTGCAGCGACCAGCGAACAAAGCCAAGGTATTGCGCAGGTGTCTGAAGCTGT
>JBJEZV010000296.1:0-1458 GCA_051887595.1 Comamonas sp. | reverse complement strand
ATTTACCTACAAGCGCTTGCTGGAAGCTCAGGCCTTTGTGACCAACTGAGCATAATAGTTGGGCAGCGCAAACAATGCGCCGTGCACTTCGGCGTTGTAGTACTGCAAGTCTTGGACACCGCATTCTTGAATGCGCTGCTGCACTTGCTCGGGCGTGATGGCTTTGGCATCCAAGCTGTCCGAGCACACGGCCATACCCCAGTAAGCACCGTAGAGCGGCACATACACGCCGTAGCAGCGTACATGCGCAAACAGCCCATGCAAGGTGGCGCTAAGCTGGCGCACCTGCTCAGCATGAAATACCGGGCTGCCCAAGTGCAGTACCAAAGCCCCACCAGGTGCCAGCACGCGCCGCATGCGCTGCAAGGCAGCAGCTTCATACAACGAGCCTGCAGGCGTATCAGGGTCGGTCAAGTCCATGACGAGCAGATCAAACTGCTCCTCGGTCTGATCGATAAACGCCATGCCGTCGCCAATGCGTACCTGCAGGCGCGGGTCTTGCCAGACATTGCGGTGGACTTTTTCCAGCTCGGCTTTGCTGGCTTCAATCACGGCTTCATCCAGCTCGGCCAATACGACGCGCTGCATGCTCCGATGTTTGAGTAGCTCTTCGGCCAAACCGCCATCGCCTCCACCAATGATCAAGGCTTTGCGCGGGTTAGGGTGCGCAATAGCAGCGGGATGGGCCATGCACTCGTGGTAGAAAAACTCGTCGCGCTCGCTGGTCATAAAGCATTGGTCCAGCCGCATCACCCGGCCAAAGCTGGCGGTGTCCATCATCTCCAGGCTCTGGTAGGGCGTCTGGCGACGCTGGATGCCGGTGGCACGGAAACCAAAGCTGGCATCGGGCGTGAGCTGTTCCATGACCCAGGGGGCTAGTGCCTGCCCGTCAGGGGCAATATCACCGCGCCACATCTGCTGGCGCACGACTTGAGTGGGTGCATAGGCTTGGATCACGCCTTCCATCAAAGCTTTGGCTTTACCGGAATTGTCGCCAGAGAAGTTGCACACATACACGTCGATGGTGACGTTGCCGGTCTCAGGCCACGTGTGAATAGCGAGGTGCGATTCAGCAAGCAGTACAGCGCCTGTGACACCACCAGGCTGTCCCTGCCAATCAGGAAATTTGACCCATTTTTCGTCCACCAGCGTCAAGCCTGAAGCTTGTGTCTGTGAGCGGCACAGATCTGCAATGGACTGTGCGTCCAGCATCAGCTGCTCCCTGCCCATGCATTGGTACAAATCCGCCGTCAGGTGCAAACCCTGCATCGCATCCTCCCTTGTCAGCGCGTTCAAGGGCGGCCAGCGCCTCCCTTGATTGTTATAAGACAGTGCAAAAAACCAAACTTTGCATCCTACTCAAAAGCGCACTTTCAGACAAATGCCGGCACGATCTGCAGATTAAGCGCGCTGAAGCTGTGCAATGCTGTCAATAAAGCCGTCGGCATTGGCCTGCTG
>JBJEZV010000295.1:0-3709 GCA_051887595.1 Comamonas sp. | reverse complement strand
GGCGTTGACGCAGTTGCAAGACCAGTTTCGCGAGCGTGAGACGGGTAAGACCTACTTGGCGCTGGTGCCTGGTGTTTGGCCAGCCAATAAAAAGGTCATTGATACGCCACTGCACAAATATTTGCTCCCAGATGGAGAGCGTCGCGTGCGCGTGACCACCGCCGACGACCCCGATGCCATGCGTGCGCTGACATTGGTCAAAGTGCGTTCCGTGCACGAGGCGCGGCCTTTACAAGGTTTGCCAGCAATGAGTTTGCTGGAAGTCACCATCAAAACCGGTCGCACGCACCAAATTCGTGTGCATTTGGCCTCGCAAGGCCATGGGATTGCCGGCGATGACAAATACGGCGACTTTGATTTGAACCGCCGCTTGCCCAAACAAGGGCTAAAGCGCATGTTTTTGCACGCTTGGCGTCTGCAATTCAATCACCCTGCTACGCAAGAACGCATTGAGCTGCACGCGCAGCTGCCTGCCGAGCTGGCGGGCTTTGTGGCGTAAATTGACTCCTTTTTCAGAGAAAGCAACACCACTGTGGCTGCACGCAAGTTTGATTTGATCGCGTTTGATTGGGACGGTACGTTGTTTGATTCCACGGCAGCCATCACGCGCAGCATCCAGCTGGCAGTTGCGGACGTGGGCGGAACCGTGCCCACAGACGCCCAGGCTTCTTATGTCATTGGCATGGCTTTGATGCCTGCTTTGGCCCATGCCGCGCCAGATGTGCCTCAGGATAAATACACTGAACTGGCCAATCGTTACCGCTATCACTATCTGCAACAGCAAGAGAAAGTGACGCTGTTTGCGGGGGTGCTGCCTATGCTGCAGGCCCTGCGCGAGCGCGGCCACTGGCTGGCAGTGGCGACCGGTAAAAGTCGGCGGGGTTTGAACGAAGCTTTGCAGCAGGCTGAGTTGCGCGGCGTGTTTGATGCCACGCGCACGGCCGATGAAACTGCAGGCAAGCCCCATCCGTTGATGTTGCAAGAGTTGATGGCAGAGTTGGGTGTAGAGCCCGAGCGCCTGCTCATGATTGGCGATACCACGCACGATCTGCAGATGGCGTGCAATGCGGGCTGTGCCAGCATCGGTGTGTCCTATGGTGCGCACGATGCGGCAGGCTTTGCGGCCTGCGCGCCGCTGTATGTGGCTGAGAGCGTGCCCGAGCTGCAAGCATGGTTGCTGGCCCATGCCTAGCGGCTGGCATACTGCGCACTATCGAGTCTAGAGAGAGTTAGAAGTTCATGAATTCCCATCCCACCTCCGGATCTGATGACGCACCGGGTCAAGATCTGTGGTCGCGTGCGGCCTCGGGCGCGCAAGCGCCAGCTGCGGCGGATAAGCCCGGCTGGGAGCGTGAAGTCCTAGAGCGTCTGGTCATGGCAAGCGTCAAAGAGCAGCGCGCGGCGCGCCGCTGGCGCAACTTCTGGCGCCTGATGTGGGTGGTGCTGGTGGTAGCAGGGCTGTGGTGGATGGGCAGCGATGCCACCAACTCCAGCATGAGTGGCCCGCACACCGCAGTCGTGGATGTTAAAGGCCCGATTGCAGACGATGCCAATGCCAGCGCAGAGTTTGTGAATGCCGCCATGCGTACGGCTTTGGAAGATCCGGGCTCACGTGCGCTGGTGTTGCTGATCAATTCCCCCGGCGGCAGCCCCGTGCAGGCGGGCATGATTTATGACGAAATCATACGTTTGAAGGCGGCCTACCAAAAGCCTATTTATGCCGTCGTAGAGGAAACCTGTGCTTCAGCGGCCTACTACATAGCAGCGGCGGCCGATGAGATTTTTGTCGACAAGGCCAGCATCGTTGGCAGCATTGGTGTGCTGATGGATGGTTTTGGGTTTACAGGTGCGATGGACAAGCTGGGGGTGGAGCGCCGCTTGCTCACCGCTGGTGAAAACAAGGGCATGCTGGACCCATTCAGCCCGGTTGATCCTGCGCAGCTGGCGCATGCGCAAAGCATGCTCGACCAAATTCACCAGCAGTTTATTGATGTGGTGCGCCAAGGCCGAGGCGATCGACTTAAGGAAAACGAAGATATCTTCAGCGGCCTGTTCTGGACTGGGCAGCAAGCTGTGGCCATGGGGCTGGCGGACAAGCTGGGTACGCTGGACTACGTAGCCCGTGAAATTGTGCAGGCCGAACTGGTGATTGATTACACGCGCAACGAAAACATTGCGGAGCGTTTTGCCAAGCGCTTTGGCGCTGCGGCCGGCGCGGGAGCTGTGCAAACCCTGCAGCAATGGATGCCTGCCGTGCGATAAACGCTTTTTCATCTATAAAAAGAGCGGCTTGCCTTTGTCTAGCAACGTTTTTCAATAGTTTTATATTGGAAAACGGCTTGTAGACTAGGTGAGCTGCTCTTTTTTATGCCCTAAAGACTTTTCGATTCAGGCGCCGATGGCAAACACCACGGGTGTGCGGTTGTCGGGCTCGGTACCCAGTTTTTTCCAGTCTTTGACGCTGCGGCTCTGGATGCTGGCGTTATCCAGCGTCAAACCACTGGCCAAAGCCACGCGCGTGCTGGGTTGCAAGCTGATCAGTAGCGCTTGCCACAGTGCCGGGTTGCGATACGGCGTCTCGATGAACAGCTGGGCTTGGTTGTGGCGCAGGGCTAGTTGTTCCAGTGCCTGGATACGCTGCACGCGCTGGCTGGCGTCTTGCGGCAAGTAGCCCACAAATGCAAAGTTTTGCCCGTTTAGGCCGCTGGCAGCCAGCGTCATCAGCAGTGACACAGGGCCGACTAATGGCACGACGGCAATGCCAGCATCGTGCGCGGCACGCACAATGGAGCTGCCAGGGTCGGCCACTGCGGGCATGCCAGCTTCACTGACTAAACCCATGTCATGCCCGGCCAGCGCAGGTGCTAGCAACGCTTTGGCATCAAACACAGCGCCTCCTTTGCCGCCGTGGTCGCCCTTTTTATGGGCTTCGCGGGGCAATTCCTGCATCTGCATTTGCTGAATGGGCACAGCCAGTGGCGTGTGCTCTCCCACTCGCTTGAGGTAAGCGCGTGCGCTTTTGGCGTTCTCGCACACCCAGTGCTGCAGGCGTGCAGCGGTGCGCAGGGTCAACTCAGGCAATACATTCGTGATGGGCGTTTGTGTGGCGCAGCCAAAGTCCAGCGGCGCAGGCACGAGGTACAGCTTGCCAAGTGTGCTCATGGCAGCTCGATTCCAGCAGCGCGCACCATGCGGCAGGTGCGAATCATGGGTAAACCAATGAGCGCGGTTGGGTCATCGCTGTGGATGGCGTCCAGCAGACTGATGCCTAGGCCCTCACTCTTGGCGCTGCCTGCACAGTCGTAAGGCTGCTCAGCGCGCAGATAACGTTCGATAGCGTCATCCGTTAAGTCGCTGCGAAACACAGTTTTGACGACAGCGACATCGCTTTGCACAAAGCCGGTGGCTTGGCAAACCACGGCTACGGCTGTGTGAAACAGCACGGTTTGACCGCGCATGGCGCGCAGCATTTCGACAGCGCGCTCATGCACCAGAGGTTTGCCCATGGGTTCGCCATTGAGGTCGGATACCTGATCCGATCCAATCACGATGGCTTGTGGAAACTGCGCAGCCACCGCATGTGCCTTGGCCAGTGCCAGACGCAACGCCAGTGCGCCAGGTGTTTCGCCGGGCTGTGGGGTTTCATCCACCTCTGGCGAGTGGGTGGAGAACGGAATGTTCAGGCGCTGCACCAGCTCTTTGCGGTAGC
>JBJEZV010000294.1:9021-30243 GCA_051887595.1 Comamonas sp. | reverse complement strand
GTGGTTTCCACCAAGATGGCACGGTCCGCACCAATGGCCATGGCCGTGCGCAATGTTTCTTGGCACTGCGTCACACCGCACGAAACAGCCACCACTTCGGTGACCACACCCTTTTCCTTCAAGCGCACCGCCTCTTCAATGGCGATTTCATCAAAGGGGTTCATGCTCATTTTGACGTTGGCGATGTCCACGCCCGTGCCATCCGACTTCACACGAACTTTGACGTTGTAGTCCACCACGCGCTTGACTGGGACCAATACCTTCATGGTTTAGCTCTTTCAGAAAATGGAGATAAAACGATTAGCAAGCCTTATACATCAAGAGCCGAGCGCTATAAACAATCCGCAACTGCAATTCAGATATTCAACAGCCTTGCCGCTTTCCAACAGCACAAAGCCCGCAGCAGCGGGCTCTGTCAACAGCTCAGAAATTGGCTCAAGGACGGCCACGGCGCTCATCGTCGCCATCCCGCTGCGCAGGGTGCGAGCGCCGCCCCTCGCCATCGCCTCGGCGCGGCGGCTGGGGTCGAGCCTGCTCAGGCCGTGGCCCTGAAGGTCGGGCTTGCTGGGGTGGTGGAGAACGATCGGGCCGCATCTGCGGACGATCGCCGCGCACACCGTCAGGTCTTGGCTGGCGTGGGGGACGCACTTGGTCTGCGGGCGCCGAAGGTCGCTGTGGCGGCTGCATTTGCGGGGGACGTGGACGCTCCGCAGGACGCGTTGCGGTGCGCGGTGCAGGCGGTGCACTGTTCCAGTGGGGGCGCGGTGGCTGCACCATGGCCCGTGGTGGTGGCGGCATGACGGGACGATAGCCTGGGGCTGCCCAACGGCCCGGGCGCCAGTCGTATCGGCTGCCGCTCCAAAACCAATCGCCCCCCACCCAGACATGGCGCACCGAGGGCGCAACGCTGCGGTACTCCACACGCGGGGGCGGTGGATGGCCATAGGTGGTGTAGACCGTGGTGCTGCTGTAGCCATAGTCGGTATAGCCATCACCTACCGGAGGCACCACGCAGCCGGTCAAAAATGCCGCACCGCCCAGCATGGCGCCCAGCGCCCAACTGCGCGGGGCGCTGAATGGAGAAAGCAAACGAACAATGGAAGACATAGCAGCTCCTGATCTGGGGTAAGCCCAAGGCGTGAAAGCACACCCTTGCATAACGCAAAACCCCGGCACCATGGTGACCGGGGTTCGTGTCGAAGCTGTAAAGCGCTGGTAAAGAATCCGCGCAAGATGTGTCAGCGTCTGGGCGACATCCCAGCGCTGACAAGCTCCTGCTTAGCGCTGGCTGTTTTGCAGTGCAGCAATGCGTTCTTCGATGGGAGGGTGGGTCGAGAACAGCTTGCCAATGTTGCCGGTAATACCCATGGCTTGCACGCTCTTGGGCAACTCGCCAGGCACCATGCCACCCAGACGGGCCAAGGCGTTCATCATGGGTTGCTTGCGGCCCATGAGTTGCGCAGCGCCCGCATCGGCGCGGAACTCACGCTGGCGCGAGAACCAGGCCACGATGATGGCGGCGACAAAGCCCAGCAAGATGTCCATGACGATGGTGGTCACGTAGTAGCCAATGCCGGGGCCGGAATTCTCCGAATCGCCCTTGCGCAAAAAGCTGTCCACGGCATAGCCAATCACGCGCGAGAGGAAGACCACAAAGGTGTTCATCACGCCTTGGATCAGCGTCATGGTCACCATGTCGCCATTGGCGATGTGGGCCACTTCGTGGCCAATCACGGCTTCGACTTCTTCGCGCGTCATGCCCTGCAGCAGGCCGGTGGACACAGCTACCAGCGCACTATTTTTGAAAGCGCCCGTCGCAAAGGCGTTGGGCTCGCCCTCGTAGATGCCCACTTCCGGCATACCAATGCCCGCTTTGTCGGCAAACTTGCGTACGGTGTCGACAATCCACGCTTCATCAGCGTTACGAGGCTGATCGATCACATGCACGCCCGAGGTCCACTTGGCCATGGGCTTGGAGATCAGCAGCGAAATGATGGCACCGCCAAAGCCCATGATGAAGGCAAAGCCCAGCAGCGAGCCCATGTTCATGCCGTTGGGGCCAATAAAGCGGTTCAGCCCCAGCAGGCTGGCGGTGATACCCAGCACCGCCACCACGGCGATGTTGGTCAACAAAAACAGAGCGATTCGTTTCATTCTTCAATTTCTCCACAGTGGGGGAAAAGCAGACCACCGTTGCCCACGTAGATGGGCGCTGGTGCTGCCAATTCAAGCCTTGTCACCTGTCGTGCCTGCGCTGTTAGAGATGCTGTTGTGCAGACAACGGGCTTTGTCAAATGTGGATGATAGGAGCAAAAAAGCAACCTGCAGTTCCGTCGGAAAGCGCAAGTGCTGCATTGCAGCTCCCACCGTCATGCCCATAGCTTTATGGCACTGCCAATCCATAAAAAAAAGGAGCGAATAGCCTGCGCCCCTTCTCATTCTCAAAGTGTTTTATATTGGAAAACCGCTGTACACAATGGCTAGCAGCTTCACTTTTAGTCTTGCAGCTTCCAGGGCAGTGCCTCACCAAAGCGCAGCGGCTTCAAAATGGCACCTTCGCCGTACTCAAAGCTCACCGGCGGTGTCCAGCTTTCTTTGACCAAGGTGATGGTATCGGTGTTGCGCGGCAGACCGTAGAAATCGGCGCCATTAAAGGAGGCAAACGCTTCAAGCTTGTCCAGCGCGCCCGCGTTGTCAAAGACCTCGGCGTACATCTCGATGGCGGCATGCGCGCTGTAGCAGCCTGCGCAGCCCGTGGCCGCTTCTTTGAGGTGCGCAGCGTGCGGGGCGCTGTCTGTGCCCAAGAAGAACTTCTTGCTGCCGCTGGTTGCAGCCTCGACCAGCGCCACACGGTGGGTTTCGCGTTTGAGCACCGGCAGGCAATAAAAGTGCGGACGCACGCCGCCCAAGAAGATGGCATTGCGGTTGAACAGCAAATGCTGGGGCGTGATGGTGGCGGCCAAAAAGTCATCGGCTGCGGCTACGTACTGCGCCGCTTCCTTGGTTGTGACGTGCTCCATCACAATCTTGAGCTGCGGAAAATCTTTGCGCAGCGGCTGCAGTTGTTGCTCGATGAACACCGCTTCGCGGTCGAACAAGTCCACGCTCTGATCGGTCACTTCGCCGTGCACCAACAACACCAGTCCTTCGCGCTGCATGGCTTCCAAGGTGGGATAGATCTTGCGCAGATCGGTCACGCCGTGGTCTGAATTGGTGGTCGCGCCCGCTGGGTAAAGCTTGCAAGCCACCACGCCCGCTGCCTTGGCCCGCACGATCTCTTCGGGCGAGAGCTTGTCGGTCAAATACAGCGTCATCAGCGGCTGAAACTGGCTGCCTTTGGGCACTGCCGACAGAATGCGTTCGCGGTACGCGACAGCCATCTCTGCCGTAGTGACGGGAGGCTTCAAATTGGGCATGATGATGGCGCGCCCCATCTGGCGGGCGCTGTGGGGCACCACACAGCGCATGGCATCGCCATCACGCACGTGCAGGTGCCAATCATCGGGACGGGTAAGTGTCAGGGTCGTGGGGGAAGTCATGCCCCTATTGTCACACTGCTGACCTACAAACTGCGGCCTTCAGAGCCTGCATAATGAGAAACGCTCTCATTTGAAGAAGAAAGATATGACAGACATTACAAGCATCGCTCCGGCATTTGAGCGTATTCGCCACCCCTTCGCATCGCGCCATCTACAGCTGCTCTCGCGCGAACAAATCAGCCCCGGTTTTCTGCGCCTGACCTTGGTCGGCGAGTTGCGTGATTTCAACAGCGACGGCTTTGACGACCACTTCAAACTGATCTTGCCCCAAGAAGGCTTGGACAAGCCTTTGCTGCCCCAGATGGTCGATGGCAAACCCGTCGTAGATGGCCCCCGCCCCACCATGCGTGACTACACCCCTTTGCGCTGGACGACCAACACACTCACGGTGGACTTTGCCCTGCACGACAGCGGCCCTGCGACCGAATGGGCACGCACTGCGCCCATGGGCTCGTGGGTGGGCGTGGCAGGCCCCCGCGGCTCCATGGTGATCAACAAAGACTTTGACTGGTATTGGATGCTGGCCGATGCCAGTGGCATGCCCGCCGTCGAACGTGCCCTGGCAGAAATGCCGGACACGGCCCGCATTACCGTGCGCTTGGCCGTTCCCGCTGCCGACCGCCGTGCGCTGCGCTCCGACGCGCAGGTCGACCTGCAGTGGGTCGATTCTTTGACCGCTGCAGCGCAAGACTTGGCACTGCCTGAATCGCCCGGCTTTATCTGGGCGGCGGGCGAACACTCGGAGATGGCCGCCCTGCGCCAGATGGTGGTGACCAAGGGCGCATCGCCCAAGCGCATGCGCATTTCGGCCTACTGGAAGCACGGCGAAGACAACCACCACGCCGAGTTGGCCGACAAGGACTGAGGCACAGGCTCCAACTGCACCGCGTGCATCTGATAAAAAAAGCCGCTGTGGTCAGCGGCTTTTTTGTTGCACTTCTCTGGCTGGTTCAGTGCTGCAAAATCTTGCTCAAGAAGTCTTTGGTACGCGGCTGGCGTGCGTCGGGGTTGCCAAAGAAATCGTCCTTGGAGCAATCTTCCAAAATCTTGCCGCCCACATCCATGAAGATCACGCGGCTGGCCACCTTGCGCGCAAAGCCCATTTCGTGGGTCACGCACATCATGGTCATGCCTTCATGGGCCAGGCCCACCATCACGTCCAGCACTTCACCGACCATCTCTGGGTCGAGCGCGGAGGTAGGTTCATCAAACAACATCACAATGGGGTCCATGGACAATGCGCGCGCAATCGCCACGCGCTGCTGCTGGCCGCCTGAGAGCTGGCCCGGAAACTTGTCCTTGTGTGCAGTCAGGCCCACGCGGTCCAGCATCTTCAGGCCACGCACCTTAGCGTCTGCGGCGCTGCGCCCCAGCACTTTGATCTGGGCAATCGTCAGGTTCTCGGTCACCGTCAGGTGGGGGAACAATTCAAAGTGCTGAAACACCATGCCTACCTTGGCGCGCAACTGCGGCAAGTTGGTGTGTTTGGTATCGTGCACAGCGGTGCCGTTGACCCAGATCTCGCCTTGCTGAATGGGCTCCAGCGCATTGATGGTCTTGATCAACGTGGATTTGCCGGAGCCCGAAGGCCCGCACACCACCACCACTTCTCCTTTGCTGATGCTGGTTGAGCAGTCATTGAGCACCTGAAAGCTGGCGTACCACTTGGAGACGTTTTTGAGTTCGATCATGAATAAATCCTCAACCTTTCAGACCACCCACCTCAGCGGATGATGGCGATCTTCTTGTGCAAACGCTTGACCAAGTACGACAGGCCAAAGCAGATCACAAAGTAAATAACGGCGGCTGCCAGATAAGCTTCCATGGGGCGGCCAAAGTTCTTGCCCGCCACTTCAAAGCCCTTGAGCATGTCGTAGGCACCAATGGCGTAGACCAGCGAGGTGTCCTGAAACAAGATGATGGTTTGCGTCAGCAGCACCGGCAGCATGTTGCGAAACGCCTGGGGTAGCACCACCAGCTTCATGTTTTGCGCATAGGTCATGCCCAGCGCCTGTCCGGCATACACCTGCCCGCGCGGAATCGACTGAATGCCCGCACGCATGATTTCGGAAAAGTACGCTGCCTCAAATGCAATGAAGGTGATGATGGCCGACATCTCGGCCCCAATGGGCTTGCCAATGGCCAGTGGCACCAACAAAAAGAACCACAAAATCACCATCACCAGCGGGATGGAGCGCATGCCGTTGACATAGATAGTGGCAGGCACATCCAGCCACTTTTTGCCCGACAGACGCATGAGCGCCAGCAAGGTGCCAAAGACAATACCGCCGATCGTGGCGATGATGGTCAGCATCACGCTAAAGCCCAGCCCCTTGAGCACGAACTGCGTGATCAGCTCCCAGTTGTAGAACGACCAGTCCAAAGAGAAATTCATGGCTTAGTGGCCTCCCGAAGCGCTAGGCGCCACCAGTCCAGGCACGCGTGTGCGTTTTTCAATGAAGGTCATGATGCAGTTGATCGCAAACGCCGAGATGATGTATAGCCCTGTGACCGCCAAATACACCTCAATGCCACGTCCGGTTTCTTCTTGGGCTTGCATGGCAAACATCGTCAGCTCCGTCACCGACACGGCAAAGGCCACCGACGAGTTTTTGAAAATATTCATGGTCTCGCTGGTCAGCGGCGGAATGATGATGCGAAACGCATTGGGCAGCAGCACATAGCGGTAGGTTTGCCATGTTGTAAAACCCATGGCCATGCCCGCATAACGCTGCCCGCGCGGCAAAGCTTGAATGCCCGAGCGCACCTGCTCGGCAATGCGCGCCGACGTAAAAAATCCCAAAGCCAGCACCACCAGCACAAAGCCTGACACCGACTTCAAGGCCGGGAAGATGGACGGCACCACGTGGTACCAGATAAAAATTTGCACCAGCAGCGGAATATTGCGAAAAAACTCCACCCACGCATTACCCAGGCGCACGATCCACGGACGCCCTTCCAGGGTACGCAAGGTGCCCACCAGAACACCAAAAAACAAGGCCAGAACCAGTGCCAACAAGGAGACCGATATCGTCCATCCCCAGGCCGACAACATCCAGTCCAAATAGGTGATGTCACCGTCCTTGCCAAAACAGCCTTCGCGCAGCTCGCGGTCCAGCGTGTCTTGGCAGAACATTTGCCATTCCCAATACATAGGATTCCTTTTTCTCTCAACCTGTGTGCTGTGATGACCAACCACAGACACCAACAAAAAACGCCCCACCCCGTCTGGACAGGTTGGGGCGCTGAAGCGTCAACAATTACTTGTTGTACTCTTCCTTAGGCTTGTTGGTGGGGTTGTTCCACGCATCCTTGGTCGCATCTGACAGCGGCAGGCCAACGGCGACGTTGGCAGGTGGAATAGGTTGGACAAACCACTTGTCCCACAGCTTCTCCAGCGTTCCGTCCTTGGCCTGGCGGGCGATGGAATCGTTCACCGCTTTCAGGAAAGCAGGATCGTCTTTGCGCAACATGCAAGCAATAGGCTCGGTAGACAGTGGCTCGCCCACGATCTTGAAGTCCTTGGCGTTCTTGGACTTGGAAATATTGCCCGCCAAGATGGAGCCATCCATCACAAATGCATCGGCACGACCTGTTTCCAGCAGCAAGAAGCTGTCGGCGTGGTCTTTGCCCATGATGTTTTTGAAGTCGATGCCTTCAGCACGCTTGTTCTGGCGCAGCAGTTGCACCGAGGTGGTGCCCGTCGTGGTCGCTACGGTCTTACCATCCAAATCCTTGACATCGTTGATGCCCGAGTCAGCACGCACCGCAATGCGCACTTGCTCAATGTAGGTGGTGTTGGCAAATGCCACGTCCTTTTGGCGGTTCAGGTCATTGGTGGTGGAGCCGCACTCCAGGTCCACGGTGCCATTGACGACCAGCGGTATGCGGTTTTGGGAGGTCACAGGTTGGTATTTGGCCTCGACCTTGGCACCCAACTGCTTGGCAACGTCGGCCACGATGTTTTCAGCCATTTCGGTGTGAAAGCCCACGTACTTGCCATCGCCCAAGGTGTAGCCCAAAGCGCCAGAAGACTCGCGCACACCCAAAGTGATGCTGCCGGAGTTCTTGATTTTGGCGAGTGTGTCATTGGCTTGGGCCATGACGCTGCCAGAAGCCAAAGCCATGACGGCAACAGCCAGCAAATGTTTTTTCATACCGTGCTCCTCAGTCAAACTAAAGAAATGCGACCTTTTGCCAATGCATAGGGTCATGCTTAATGCTCATAATCTGCCACAAATTGTCAGGTGTGCGACAGAAAATCCCGCCACCAGACATCGCCAAGCGGAAGACCCACCATCGTAAAAGCTACACACCTTTTTCATGGCAGCAATTCATGCGGAGAAACCCGAGCTTGCATCACCTTTCCTGCGCCCAATGGTTGCTAGAAACAAAAAAGCGACTTCTCCGAATGGGGAGAAGTCGCTCTTGCGAAATGCGTGCCAACTCACGAGCTCGCGGACTTGTCCGTGCGTGGCGCTTGGAAGGCCCAGTATTTCAAGTTGGAGATTTAGGCCGCTTCAGCGCCTTGTGCCTGCTGCTGCAGAAAACGCCAGAGATCTTGCACCACCGACTTTTGGCTTTCTTTGCCGCTGGGCTTTTCACGATAGGCCAGCACATCCATGGGCAATTGAAACTGTGTGGAGTTGGCAGGCACCACGGGCACCAGACGGCCAGCTGCCAATTCATTGCGCACGGCACTAGATGGCAAAAACGCTACGCCATGGCCTTCAATGGCCATGGCTTTCAGTCCCTCGGCCATATCCGTTTCATAGACACGATCCAAATGCACCGGCACGCCCGCTTCTTTGAGGATCAGCTCCGTCAATCGTCCCAAATACGCACCGGGGCCGTAAGCCAGAAAAGGCAAAGGCTCTGCGGGCGTGCCCGGCAAGCTGAACAGCGGTTTGCCATCTGGCCCAGGTTTGGCATAGGGCGCCAGCATTTCTTCACCCAAGCGCACCATTTCATAGCGCGCTGTGTCCAGTTGTAGAGGCTGAGAACTGTGGTGGTAGGCGATGAGCAAGTCGCAGCCACCTTCGACCAGTCGCATCACAGCGTCGTGCACGTTCAGCGCAATCAAACGGCTCTTGAACGTGCCGAATTGTTCCTGCACTTGCGACACCCAAGCCGGGAAAAAGGTGAACGCCAGCGTATGCGGCACCGCAAAACCCACCATGCCTTTGTCGCTGCTGGCATGGGCACGCAGCATGGAGCGCGTGCTTTGCAGCGACTGCAGCATCTCCAGCGCCTGGTCGTACATGGTTTTACCGGCCGGGGTCAAACGGGTCGGGTACGAGCTGCGGTCTACCAAGTCGGTTCCCGCCCAGGATTCCAAGGCTTGGATCCGGCGCGAGAACGCAGGCTGGGTCACGTGGCGCAGTTGAGCGGAGCGGCTGAAGCTGCGCGTTTCAGCCAGACTGACAAAGTCTTCAAGCCATTTAGTTTCCATACCCGTGATTATCGCCTTGCCGCAGACTGACGCCTCGGGGCCTTCCGCATAGGCAAGCACAAACAAAGTCCCAATAATGTTTGAGCTGCTCTGGTCGACCGGCTGACCAGGGCTTGGACGCCGCTGTTTGCCCCCATGGCACGACAAGCGGCTGCCAGCGATCCCTGCATTTGCTCACCATGGCGGCATCATGTCAGAAACTCCCCAATCCCAACGCCCTGAACCCCAGTCATCGCCCTCAGCCCCCCGTGCACTGCGCATGGAAGACTGGTTGACCGTACTCATCATGGCCTTGCTGGCCTTGATTACCTTTGGCAATGTCTTGGTGCGCTATTTCACCCACGCGTCCTTTGCCTGGACCGAAGAAATCTCTATTTTTCTGATGATCTTGCTGGCCATGGTGGCAGGCAGCGCCGCTGTGGCCCGCGATCAGCACATCCGCATTGAATTTTTCACCGCACGCGGCAGCGCTGCACGCCGACAGCGCTTGGCCCGGCTGGGCTCGGCATCGGTCGCGTTGCTCTTTGGCTTGCTGGCAGTGCTGAGTGCGCGTTTGGTCTGGGACGACTGGCGCTATGAAGAAACATCACCCGGCATTGGGGTGCCACAGTGGTGGTATTCCATCTGGCTGCCCATTTGTTCGCTCGCCATCACGGCGCGCGCCATCGGTCTGTTCCAACGCCAAGGCCGCATGCATGCGCAACAAAACCAGGTTGACACCACCGCGGCCAAGGAGCGTCCATGATCGCCACCTTGCTGTTTGTCGCGTTTTTGGTGCTTATGTTTTTGGGCGTGCCCATTGGTGCGGCCTTAGGCCTCGCAGGTGCGGCCTGTATTGCACTGGCCAATGCTGACGCCCAATGGTTTGGCCTGCTGGCTGTGCCTCAGAACTTTTATGCGGGCTTGGGCAAATATCCGCTGTTGGCCATTCCCATGTTTGTGCTGGTCGGCGCGATTTTCGATCGCTCGGGTGTTGCGGCACGTTTGGTGAATTTTGCGGTCGCCATTGTCGGGCGTGGCCCCGGCATGCTGCCGCTGGTGGCCATTGCTGTCGCCATGTTTTTGGGCGGTATCTCGGGCTCTGGCCCTGCCAATGCAGCCGCCGTAGGCGGGGTCATGGTGGCAGCAATGTACCGCGCAGGCTACCCAGGCTCCTTCTCGGCCAGCGTTGTAGGTGCAGCAGCAGCCACGGATATTTTGATTCCGCCCTCCGTGGCCTTTATCGTCTATTCCGTGCTGGTGCCAGGCGCCTCCGTGCCCGCCTTGTTTGCAGCAGGCATGGTGCCTGGTATTTTGGCTGGGTTGGCATTGATTATTCCGGCCGTGTGGATGGCGAGGCGCCACAACATGGGCCAACAAGAAGCCGCCATGCCACGCCCTGCCCTGTGGAAGAGCTTCAAAGAAGCCATTTGGGGACTGGCCGCACCTGTGCTGATCTTGGGTGGTATGCGTGCCGGCTGGTTCACGCCCACCGAGGCGGCTGTAGTGGCTGTGTTTTATGGCTTGTTCGTAGGCATGGTGATCCACCGCACGATCGGCGTGCGCGATCTCTTTCCTATTTTACGCGAGGCGGGAGAGCTGTCAGCCGTGATTTTGCTGGTGGTTTCGCTGGCGGGAATTTTTGCCTTTTCGCTGTCAACCTTGGGCGTCATCGACCCGGTGGCCAAGGCGATTGTGGAGTCGGGCCTTGGCGAATACGGCGTGCTGATGCTGCTGATCTTGCTGCTCATCACCGTAGGCATGTTTTTGGACGGCATTTCGATCTTCCTGATCTTTGTGCCTTTGTTGCTGCCGATCATGCAGCACTACCAATGGGACCCCGTCTGGTTCGGCGTGATCCTCACGCTGAAAGTGGCACTGGGCCAGTTCACACCGCCATTGGCTGTCAACCTGATGGTGTCGTGCCGCATTGCCAATGTGCCCATGGAGAGCACCATACGCTGGGTTATCCCAATGTTGATTGCCATGTTTGGCGTCATGCTGCTGGTCATTGCGTTCCCGCAATTGGCACTGTGGCTGCCTGCCAAGCTGGGCTATTGAGCCCGTAGGCGACAGCGCATCCGCTCGCTAACGTCTATCTGCTGCCATTGGCAGCTCCTTTTGCACCACCAACTTTAAATACGGAGACAAGCATGCAACTGCGTACGTTCTTAACTGCCACGGCCACGGCCGCCACTTTGTTGACCTTGGGTCTGCCAGCTGCACATGCACAAGTGCCTGCAGGCTACAAAAGCGAATATCGCCTGTCCATCGTGCTGGGCACGGCTTTTCCTTGGGGCAAGGGCGCTGAAATCTGGGCAGACAAAGTGCGTGAACGCACGAACGGACGCATCAACATCAAGCTCTACCCAGGCACTTCGCTGGTCCAAGGCGACCAAACGCGCGAATTCAGCGCCATTCGCCAAGGCGTGATTGATATGGCCGTGGGCTCTACCATCAACTGGTCGCCCCAAGTCAAGGCACTGAATCTGTTCTCTTTGCCGTTCTTGTTCCCCGATTACGCAGCGGTCGATGCCGTGGTCCAAGGCCAAGTCGGTGAAGAAATCTTCAAGACCATCGACAAGGCGGGCGTATTGCCTCTGGCATGGGGTGAGAACGGCTACCGTGAAATCTCCAACTCCAAGCGCCCGCTGGTCAAGCCTGAAGACCTCAAGGGCCTGAAGATTCGCGTCGTGGGTTCACCGCTGTTCCTGGACACTTTTACTGCTTTGGGCGCTAACCCTACGCAGATGAGCTGGGCCGACGCACAACCTGCCATGGCCAGCGGCGCAGTCGATGGCCAGGAAAACCCCGTGCCCGTCTATATGGCTGCCAAGCTCAATACAGTGGGGCAGAAATACATGACGCTGTGGGGCTACATGAACGATCCCCTGATCTATGTGGTGAACAAGGAAGTCTGGAAGAGCTGGACACCTGAAGACCAGGCCATCGTCAAGCAAGCCGCCTTGGACGCAGCCAAGGAGCAGATCGCCATTTCGCGCAAGGGCACCATGGAAGCTGACAAGCCCCTCATCAAGGAACTGGGTGCCTTGGGTGTAGAAGTGACCGATCTGAACGCCGAACAGCGCAAGGCTTTTGCCGATGCCACCCGCAGCGTCTATACCAAGTGGAAGCCCCAAATCGGCACCAACTTGGTCGACATGGCCGAAAAGGCCATTGCCGAGCGCAAACGCTAAAAAAGCATCCTTTCAACTAGCCACTTACAAAGGGTTCTGCCTTCGGGCTGAACCCTTTGTTGTTGGTCTGCTAGACATCCCAGTGCTAGCGCTTTCAGTGCAGCTTGTCTTATGCGGGTAAATACCTAACCGCTTTACAGTCTTTTTCTTGCTGAGCCGCCAGATACAAGTGGGCGCTTGCTTTTTAGAGATTGTTTTGCCATGACTGCCGCCGCGTTTGCCCCTGTTTTCTCGGGCGCCCCTAAATCATCCCTACCACCTGCCTCACCGGGCCTGCAGGTCACCGAAGCCCTGTTTGAAGCCCAACACAGCACCTCAACGCAGACTGCCATCTATGTCATTGGTGGCGGCGCGCTGACCACCTTGTCCTTGCTGGCGATGGCCGCTGCCGAGGCTTTTGCTCCGGCCTTGCAATGGCCTAGCGCGGGGGTTGCTGTGCTGGCTCTCCTATGGCTAGTAGTGGGCGGCAAGTTCATCCACCGCCAGCACCAACAACTGCAAGCCTGCACTGCCCGCTATGAGGCCCATATGCAGCGCCAGATGCACTTGCGCTTGGCACGCCAGCCCCGCGCCAGCATTTCAGCAGACGCACTGGTGCAACTGCCACGGCGCCCCATTTCACTGTTTGGTGCTTATTTATAGTCGTGGGCGCGCAGAGCGCGCCATGGCCGTATCAGATCGGCGTGACCAGCGGCTGGCCAGAGAAATGGCGTTCGGCATTCACCATGAACAAGTCCACCGTGGCTTGCACGGCCTCGGGTGACCAGCCTCCTACGTGTGGCGTGAGCACCACCTGGTCCAGCTCCAGCAACTCTTGCGGTGGCAGGGGCTCGCTTTCATACACATCCAGACCAGCACCTGCCAGTCGGCCTTCGCGCAGTGCCTGCGCCAGCGCAGCGGTATCCACCACCGAACCACGTGCGATATTCACCACGTAGCCTTTGGAGCCTAGCGCTTCGATGATCTGGGCGTTGACCAAATGCTTCGTAGCTGCGCCGCCAGGTGTGGCCACCACCAGCACATCAGCCCATTCCGCCAGGGCCTGCAGGCTCTCGAAATAGCGCTGCGGTGCCTCGGGCTTGGGTTTGCGGTTGTGGTAGCCCACCGGCATGTCAAACGCTTGCGCCCGGCGGGCGATTTTTTCGCCAATAGTGCCCATGCCCAAGATGCCCAAGCGCTTACCGGAAACATTGGGTGGCAGCGGAATTTCATTGCGCCACACACCAGCACGGCACTGCTTGTCCAGCCGCACCAGCCCGCGCACAGCACCAATCACCAAGCCGAATGCATGGTCGGCCACACAGTTGTCGTTGGTGCCAGCACCATTGCTTACGGCAATACCGTGCGCACGCGCATAGGCCAGATCGACAGTCTCATAGCCCGCCCCCAGCACACCAATCCATTCCAAACGCGGCATGGCATCTATTTGCGCATTGCTCACGCCGACTGCCCCAATGGTCAACACCGCCACAATACGTTCGCCTTGCGCTGCAATGGCCTGCTGCGCTTGCTCGGCCTCGGGGGCATACAAAACTTCAAAACGCTCGGCGATTTGGGCTTGGTGTTCTGCTGACAACACATGCAACACCAATAAAACAGGCTTGGACTCAGACATGGCGATTCAATCGAAGAAAAAAGAAATTATGGTTGGTCAGCGCTTTGCTGCAGCGCCCACATTTGGGCATAACGCCCACCTTGCTCCAGCAAAGCATGGTGCGTGCCACGCTCGATGATCTGACCTGCCTCCATGACCAAAATCTCATGCGCGTCCACCACGGTCGATAGGCGGTGGGCAATCACCAGCGTGGTCTTGCCTTGGGAAGCGCTGGCCAACTCCTGCTGAATGGCCCGCTCGGTCTGGCTGTCTAAAGCGGACGTCGCTTCGTCAAAAATCATCATCGGCGGATTTTTCAGCAAGGTGCGTGCAATCGCCACGCGTTGCTTTTCTCCGCCTGAAAGCTTCAAACCGCGCTCACCCACCCGTGTGGCATAGCCATCTGGGGTCGACATGATGAAGTCATGGATGCGTGCCGCTTGGGCTGCCGCTTCCACCTCTTGCTGGTGTGCCCCCGCACGCCCATAGGCAATGTTGTAGGCGACAGTGTCATTGAACAGCACCGTGTCTTGCGGCACGATGCCAATGGCGCGGCGCAGGCTGTCTTGCGTCACGTTGCGGATATCTTGCCCATTCACAGTAATGCGCCCGGCTTGCATGTCGTAAAAGCGATAGAGCAAGCGAGCCAGTGTGCTCTTTCCCGCGCCGGATGCACCCACCACAGCCACTTTCTTGCCAGCAGGAATCTCAAAGCTCAGTCCCTTCAAAATCGGCCGCGCTGGGTCGTAGGCAAAGTCCACGGCCTCAAATTTCACAGCCGGTTGGCCCTGCAGTTGCAATGCCACAGCGCCTGGTCGGTCTGCCACTTCGCGGGGTTTGTCCATGAGCGCAAACATGCGCGAGAGATCGGCCATGCTCTGCTTGATCTCGCGGTACAAGGTTCCCAGGAAGTTAAGCGGAATGTACAGCTGGATCATGAAGGCATTGACCATCACAAAGTCACCCAGACTCAACTGCCCCGCTACTACCCCTTCGGTCGCACGCCAGAGCATGGCGACCAAGGCCGAGGCAATGATGAGTTGCTGGCCGCTGTTGAGCAAACTCAGCGTGCGCTGGCTTTTGAGGCGCACACGGCGCAGCTCTTGCAGGTTTTCGTCATAGCGGCGCGCTTCAAAGTCTTCGTTGTTGAAGTATTTGACGGTCTCGTAATTGAGCAAGGCATCCACTGCCTTGGTGTGGGCCGCAGAGTCCTGGGCATTGGCGGCGCGGCGGTACTGCGTGCGCCACTCCGTGACCTTCACGGTAAAGGCGATGTAGCACACCAGCGCCACAGCCGTGATGGCGGCAAACACCCCATCAAAGGTGACGGCCAGAATCACCAGCACCAGCGTCATTTCAATGAGCGTGGGCAAGATGCTGTAGAGCGAATATGACACCAGCGATTCGGTGCTGCGAACGCCGCGCTCAATGTCGCGCGTCATGCCACCGGTTTGGCGCTCCAAGTGAAAGCGCAGGCTCAAATCGTGCAGGTGGCGAAACGTTTGCAGCGCAATCGAGCGTGCCGCACCCTGTGTGGCCTTGGCAAACACCAGATCGCGCAGCTCGGTGAACAGCGAGGTCGAAAACCGCAACGCTCCATAAGCCAGCAACAGCCCCACAGGCGCGACCAGCAAAGCCCTGGCATCGCCAGGCTGCACATCCAGCGCATCGACCAATTGCTTGAGCAGCAGCGGCACCCCCACATTGGCCAGCTTGGCACCCACCATAAACAGCAACGCCGCCAGCACGCGCCACTTGTATTGCCACAGGTAGGGCAAGAGGCGCCGCAGGGCCGACCATTCGGCCCGATTAGCCATGTTCAATGCAGAGGGTTCCAAGGGGGCTGATTCACTGCTGCGGCGCATAAGAGACAATTCGTAGCTGTTTTTGTTGCCGGATTGTCACCCATGCCCCGATCTCCTGTTTTGCCCAGCGTTGCTTTACCAACCGATAAGGAGTTGGTCCTCAAAGTCGTGCCCATGCCGGGCGACTGCAATGCCAATGGCGATATTTTTGGTGGCTGGGTGATGTCGCAGGTGGACCTGGCAGGCTGCGTGCTCGCCATGCGACTGGCAGGCGGTCTCCGCATGGCGACCGTGGCGGTCAAAGAATTTGTGTTCAAGCAACCGGTACGCGTGGGCGACGTGCTGACGTTTTACTCTTGCGTCACGCGCGTGGGCCGCACATCGGTCACCGTGGAAGTAGAGGTCTTTGCCGAGCGCATGACCCACCAAGGCGAGTATGTGAAGGTCACCGAAGCCGTGCTGACCTATGTCGCCATTGACAGCGAAGGCAAGTCCCAGCCCCTGAACTTACCCGCGCAATATAAGACTGAAACCGCTGCTTGATGCACAGCTTTGGCTGCCTGCAAACAGCCAAAGCCCTCGCTTGCTGCTCAGGCTACAGCTGCCGAAGACGCTGCGGCCGTATTGGTGCTGGCGTGCTTGGCCGTCACCGATGGCGTCGAAGTGCTGCGCGGGCCTACGCCAACTTCGATTTCACCCGAAAGCTGGCCTCCCTCTTCCACCACAATTTTGCCGTAGCGAATCTTGCCGCTGACTTTGCCCGTGCTGTGGATGACCAGCTTTTCACGCACCGTCAACGAGCCCACGAATTCGCCGTGGATCTCAGCAATATCAATCTCTGCCGAACCATGGAAAGCGCCTTGCTGCGCAATCTGGATCACGCGTGAATCCATGGTGGCTTCCACCGTGCCCTCGACCACCAAGGTGTCGCAATCGGTGATCTCGACACCTTTGAGCTTGATGTTCGGTCCTACGGTCAGCTTGCTGCCGCCGTGGTCGCTGACGCTGGAGGGTGCCGATGTGGCCGCACTGGAAGGCGACTCTATGTTGCGCACTGAAGTGGATTCACTGCTGGTGGCCGCAGGCGTGGAAGACAGGTTGCTGGCATGGTGGACACCGCTGCCCAAAGTGGTTGCAGCAGTGCCGGGGCGGTTGCTGAAGTTCGGGGTTTCGCGCTTGCTGAAAAATGGGTTGTTCACTGCCATGCATCCTCCTGTTGAAAGCTCCGAAGCTTAGGGAGGAAGGCCGCGCCCAAAGGCCCTCGTTTCGCAACAGCCGTAAGCAAACACTACGGGTGTGGCGTCTGCTTACGTGTGTTGCCTGCGCTCACAGAAACATAGCACGCAAATGGGATGCGCCCTGCGGCAAAAGAACCTAAATTAATAGCTGCTTGCCTTAGATACATCAGCATTTCCAATACTTTTGTACCGCAAATGCTTAATACGCCAAGGCTAGCAGCTATGAATTAAGGACAAAAGAGCTGTTGAACCAGATCAGCACTGGCTGAAATCAGGGCGGCGCTTTTCCATGAAGGCGGTGAATGCTTCACGGGCGGCAGGCTCAGTCAGCATGCGGCTAAAGCTCTGGCCTTCCAGCGACATCTGGGCTGTGACCGCTTCGCGGTGGCCGTGCTTCATCAAACGCTTGGTTTCGATCAGCGAGCTCAGCGGCTTGCCCGCCAACTTGCGTGCCTGCGCTTGGGCGTAGCCGTTGACTTCAGTCGGTGGCACTACGCGGTTAACCAAGCCCACTTCCAGCGCAGCCTCGGCCATGAAAGGCTCGCCCAGCAGCAGCGCTTCGGCCGCACGGTGGTAGCCCATCAGTCGTGGCAGCAACAAGCTCGAGCCTGCCTCTGGGCACAGGCCCAGGTTCACAAATGGCAGCGAGAAGGCGGCGTTGTCTCCGGCGTACACCAAGTCGCAATGCAGCAGCAATGTCGTGCCAATGCCCACGGCAGGGCCTGCCACCGCGGCGATCAAGGGCTTGGGAAAGTTGTGCAAGGCGTGCAAGAACTGAAACACCGGCGCTTCTTCCGGCAAGCCTTGGCCGCCTTGGCGCTCCAAGAAGTCACCAATGTCGTTGCCTGCGCTGAAAATCGTGGCGTCTCCCTGAAACACCACCACGCGCACTTCGTCGCTGGTGGCCGCAGTGTTCAAGGTCTGGGCCAACTCCCGGTACATGGCCTGGGTGAAGGAGTTTTTCTTGTCCACGCGGTGGAACGTGATGGTCTGCACACCCGCTTCGGTGTGCACCAGAATATCTGTAGAGCTCATAGGAATCCTGCAAAAACCAACGGTGCGTCAGCCACCCCGCAGGCAGATCCTGTCTGCGCCTGTTGGGCGGGCTGACTCACTCTTTGTAATAAACGATTTGGTGGCTGGTGGCCAGCAAGCTGCCTTCGCTGTCCCACAGCTGGGCGGTCTGGTCAAAAAAGCCATTGCGAAAGGCCTGCGCACACGCCTGACCCAGCACGTGCTGCTGCCCTTGGCGGGCCAACTGCGCGCTGTCTGCATGGAAATATACGGTCATACTGACCGTGCCTGCAGGCACCCGCCGTGCACGGCGCAGCCAAACGCGGGGATAAAACACATCGCACAAGGCTGCCAAGGCTGGGAAATCCAGCGCCCGGGGGGGATTGTCGCGCACCCACAGCTGAGAAATGCTCTCATGCCCACTGTCATCCCAGGTCTTGGGCAGCGGACCCTGCACTACGCGCAGGTCATAGCGCTGCAGCCACTCCATGGCGCCCGTGGTGTCGTAGCGCTCACAGGTCGCCGGATCGGGCATGGCAGGCGGGTCCAAGTCATCAATGCTGAAAGTTTCGCGCCGCAGCCCCGTGATCACGGTAGCGGTGGTGCAAATCTCAAAACCATCTTCGGCATTGCGCTGGCCCAAGGACACCGTCCAGTGCTGCGTGCTGCGGTTGGTGCGTACTGGCACGGCCTCAATGCGCACATCACCCAGCTGCACTGGGCCTGCAAAATTGACGGTGATTGACAAGGGCTCGCCCAAGCGATCAGGGTGCAGCATCACGGTATGCAGCAATTGGGCCACGGTCATGCCGCCATAAGGGCCCACCATGTTCCAGTACGAAGGTGGGGTCTGGCTGTGCCAGCTGCCGTCATGCTGGGGCGTGACGCGCAGCGCCACGTCCAGCGGATGGGGCGTGCCGCCCTGTGCATCAGGGGGCAATGGGTGAGAAGCGCTCATATCCAGGGACTCTCCGAGAAAAGCTCTGCCTGACCAGGATGGGAATCCATCCGCGACCGCTCCATCTTAGACCCAGTGCTGCGGTGCTCCCGAGATGGCGTACCCTGAGGCTCCGTAGGACGTGCCAGATCCTGCCAGCGTTCCAGCACCCGCAGCGCGCGAGGCCACAGACTGTGCTGCATGTCGGCACGAAAAAAACCAAAGTGGCCGATGCGCTGTTGCGGTGCATCGAGCATGCGCAAGCGCTCCAGCTTGGACGTGCAGTTGCGGTACCAGCCCACCAGCGAAGTAGTGGAGCGCCACGACATCATCTCGTCGTCTTCCACCGAAAACGCATGCAGCGGATAGCGTGCTTGGGCAAAGGCATTGCGCACGTTCTCGCCCTCCACGCCGATGCTGTAGTTCGGATGCAGACACCAGCGCCGCCACTGCCACAGCACGCCAGCGGGCAAGTCGCCCACCAGCCCCCAGCGCTTGCCAGGCAGACAGCCGCACACCGCCGTCAGCACCGGTGCAATGCCATACCACCACAGCAGCACCTTGCGGCGCGTAGGAGGTGCGTTGTCACGCCAATACCCGCTGCCGCTGGCCATGGCGATCAAGCCGTCTATGGACATCTGCGCACCTTGAATGCCGGGCAGCTGTGCACCCACGCTGTGACCCAGCCAATACAAGGGCACATCCGGCACCAGACTGCGCACGTACTGCGACACCAGTGCACAGTCTTTGGACCAATCGATCAAGTCTGCTTTGGCTTTGCGCAGCGGCCCCTGCAGCGATTCCCCATGGCCTCTGTAATCAAACGTGGTGACCGCATAGCCATGCGCTGCCACCCACTGTGCAAAAGCCGCATAAAAGCGCTGTGGCACGCCAATGGCCCCTGCAATCACCAGCTGGGCACGCACGGGTGCGTCCATGGGCACACACTGGCGCAGCACCAAGGGCCCTTGCCCGCCGGGCAGCGGCAGGCTCAGGGTCTGCCAACGCACTTCCACCGCGCGGCCCTCTGCCTGAGCCGCCATGCTCAGACCCGCTCAAAAATGCCAGCTGCGCCTTGGCCCATGCCAACGCACATGGTCACCATGCCGTATTTGAGCTGCTTGCGACGCAGCGCATGCACCACCGTGGCGGAACGGATGGCGCCCGTTGCCCCCAGCGGGTGACCCAGCGCAATGGCTCCGCCCATAGGATTGACCTTGGCCATATCGAGCCCCAAGGTGTTGATCACCGCCAGCGACTGCGCAGCGAAGGCTTCGTTGAGCTCAAACCAGTCAATGTCGTCTTGCGTTAAGCCCGCGTAACGCAGCGCAGCCGGAATAGCCTCGATGGGGCCAATGCCCATGATGCTCGGCGGCACGCCCTTGCTGGCGTAGCTCACAAAACGTGCCAACGGTGTCAGGCCAAAGCGCTTGACGGCAGCTTCGCTGGCCAAGATCAAGGCGCCCGCGCCGTCGCTGGTTTGCGAGCTGTTGCCCGCAGTGACCGTGCCACGCGCGGCAAACACGGTGCGCAGCTTGGCCAGGCCTTCGATGCTGGTATCAGGGCGTGCGCCTTCGTCCAGATCGACCACCCGGCTCTTGACGACGATTTCGCTCCGAACCAAGTCCAAACCACGGTCGGTGACTTCAATCGGCGTGATCTCGTCCTTGAATTCGCCCGCCTGTTGGGCTGCCAGCGCACGGCGGTGGGACTCCAATGCGAACGCATCCTGCGCTTCGCGTGTCACTTTCCATTGCTGGGCCACTTTCTCGGCCGTCAAACCCATGCCGTAGGCAATGCCCACATCGCCATCGCGCTCAAAAATGCTGGGCGAGAGACTGGGGCTGTTGCCCATCATGGGCACCATGCTCATGCTCTCCACCCCGGCGGCGATCATCACATCGGCCTCGCCCACGCGGATGCGGTCAGCCGCCATGGCCACGGCCGACAGGCCCGAAGCACAAAAACGGTTCACCGTAATGCCGCCTACGCTGGTGGGCAAGCCTGCCAAAACCGCGCCAATGCGCGCCACGTTCAGGCCTTGCTGGCCTTCCGGAATGGCGCAGCCGCAGATGATGTCTTCAATCGCTGCAGGGTCCAGACCAGGCGCTTGCGCCAGCACCGCTTTCAAGGTGGTGGCCAGCAGGTCGTCAGGGCGATAGTTGCGAAAAAAACCCTTGTGCGATTTGCCAATCGGCGTGCGCGTGGCCGCAACGATGTAGGCGTCTTGAATTTGTTTCATGGTTGATCTTTCAGAAATGCGTTTGAAAGACACTGCGTTCGCGGCTGAGCAAGCGTCGCGAGCGGCCTTCAGGCAAGGCGGACGGCGCGCAGCCACCGCAACGTACTGGCGGTACGTGAGGATGGCGAGCACCGCCCAACGCCGCATGAAGGACGCGCAGTAGCTTCATCAGTTGCGAACCGGCTTGCCGGTGTTGAGCATGCCGAGAATCCGCTCATGCGTTTT
>JBJEZV010000294.1:6505-8921 GCA_051887595.1 Comamonas sp. | reverse complement strand
AGTTGCGAACCGGCTTGCCGGTGTTGAGCATGCCGAGAATCCGCTCATGCGTTTTCGGATGGGCAATCAAATGACAAAAAGCCTTGCGCTCCAGCTTGAGCAGGTATTCCTCATTGACCAGCGTGCCAGGGTCTACATCACCGCCGCACACCACCTCTGCAATCAAGGTTGCGATGTGCTGGTCAAACTCGCTGATAAAGCCGCCGTCGCGCATATTGACCAGTGAGCCCTTGATGGTGGCAATGCCGCTGCGGCCTGCCACCGGGAAAGGCCGTGCAATCGGCGCGCGCCAGCCGCCATCGGCCATGGCCTTGGCTTCGTTGATAGCGACAAACAGCACTTCGTCCTTGTGCGGCACGATGAGGTCTGATTCGAGCAAATACCCCAGCTTGCGCGACTCAATCGCCGAGGTACCGACCTTGGCCATGGCTGCTGCTGTGAAGCCTTCAGTCAAGAACGGCAGCAGGTCTTTGCCGGTGCTGCTGCGCGCGTTTTCGGCAGCGCGGCGGGCGATGTAAGTCAGGCCGCCTGCACCCGGCACCAAACCCACGCCCACTTCCACCAAACCGATGTAGCTTTCCATGTGCGCCACACGGCGCGCCGCATACACGGCCAGCTCACAGCCGCCGCCCAAGGCCATGCCGTGAATCGCTGCCACCACGGGCACTTGCGCGTAACGTATGCGCATCATCAGGTTTTGCAGCTCTTGCTCGATGCTTTCAATCGCATCAGCACCGCCCACCACGAATGCAGGCATGGTGGCTTCCAGATCCGCGCCCACGCTAAACGGCGCATCGCCCGACCAGATCACCATGGCCTTGAAGTCCTGCTCGGCGGTGTCCACCGCTTCCATCAAGCCTTCCATGACCTCGGGGCTGATGGCGTGCATCTTGTTTTTGATGCTGGCAATCAGCACCTCGCCATCCAGCGTCCATGTGCGCAGGGCTTTGGATTCAAACAGCGTCGTGCCTGCCGTCTTCCAGTCGGGTAGGCTGTCTTCGCCCAACAGTTTTTCGGGGAACAGCTGGCGCTCATACACGGGCAGTACCCGGCGCGGCACAAACTTGCCTTGTGCAGGGCTCCATGAGCCTTCAGCGGTGTGTACGCCACCGGCCTGCGCCACAGGGCCTTCAAACACCCACTTTGGCAGCGGCGCTTTACTCAGCGCTTTACCTGCATCAATGTCTTCTTGCACCATCTGGGCCACTTCTAGCCAACCCGCTTCTTGCCACAGCTCAAACGGGCCTTGCTTCATGCCAAAGCCCCAGCGCATGGCCTGGTCCACATCGCGTGCGGAGTCAGCGATGGTTTCTAGGTGGATGGCAGCATAGTGAAAGCTGTTGCGCAAGATGGCCCACAGGAACTGACCCTGCGGTCCCTCTGCGTTACGCAGCAATTTCAAGCGCTCGGCCGCTGGGCGTTTGAGCATGCGAGCATAGACCTCATCGCCCTTTTGGCCGCCGGGCACATAGTCTTCACTCTCCAGCTCAAACCGCAAAATGTCGCGGCCCACTTTTTTGTAAAAACCCGCCTTGGTTTTTTGCCCCAGATGGCCCAGCTCCAGCAGCTTTTGCAGTACCGCAGGCGTGCCAAAGCTCGCGTAGAAAGGGTCAGTGTCAGGGCTGAGCGTGTCTTGCAATGTTTTGATGACGTGGGCCATGGTGTCCAACCCCACCACGTCGGCGGTGCGGAAGGTGCCAGAAGAGGCACGACCCAGCTTCTTGCCCGTCAAATCGTCGACCACGTCGTAGCTCAAGCCAAAGTTCTCAGCCTCTTGCATGGTCGAGAGCATGCCGGCAATGCCGATGCGGTTGGCAATGAAGTTGGGCGTGTCTTTGGCGCGCACCACGCCCTTGCCCAGACCGCTGGTCACAAAATCTTCGAGCTGGTCCAGCACTTCGGGATGGGTCGTGGGCGTATTGATCAACTCCACCAGCGGCATGTAGCGCGGCGGGTTGAAAAAGTGGATGCCGCAAAAGCGTGGCTTGAGCGCCTCAGGCAGTGCTTCAGACAGCTTGGTGATCGACAAACCCGAAGTGTTGGACGCCAAAATCGCATGCTTGGCCACGTGCGGTGCGATCTTGGTATACAGGTCCAGCTTCCAGTCCATGCGCTCGGCAATGGCTTCAATCACCAAATCGCACTGCTTGAGCAGCTTCAAGTGCTCTTCGTAATTCGCAGGCTGAATCAGATCCGCATCTTCGGCCACCCCAATCGGCGAAGGCTTGAGCTTTTTCAGATTGGCAATCGCCTTTTGGGCGATGGCGCTTTTGGGGCCTTCTTTGGCTGGCAGGTCAAACAAGATGACCGGCACTTTGACGTTGACCAGATGGGCCGCAATTTGCGCGCCCATCACACCGGCACCCAGCACGGCGACTTTTTTTACATTGAATCGGGACATGGGAAAAATTCCATG
>JBJEZV010000294.1:1571-6405 GCA_051887595.1 Comamonas sp. | reverse complement strand
GCTTCGGTGATGCGCACCTCCGACTTGGCCGCACCGGTTTTGTCATCCAGACTCTTCCACAGCCCAACGGGACTCATCTGGGCCAGTGCAGGCGCACCCAACGCTACCAAAAACAAAGCTATCAGCCCTTGCTTCATAACCACCTCCGTATCAAACCATTGCAGATTGAAGGAAATACGCTGGTGTACAGCTCTTCAAACCAGAGCAGCGTCGGTGTCCATCAACACCTTGCTGCCAGCGCGAGCGGTGCGCATCAGCGTCAGCGTTTCAGGGAACAGCTTGGCAAAGTAAAAGCGTGCCGTCTCCAGCTTGCCTTGGTAGAAAGGATCGGTATTGCCCGCCGCTATCTGGCGCTGCGCCACCTGGGCCATGCGCGCAAACAGGTAGCCAAACACCAGGTGGCCTGCCACGCGCAAATAGTCCACCGACGCTGCGCCCACCTCGTCGGGGTTTTGCATGCCCTTAAAGCCAATTTCGGTGGTGAACTTGGTCATTTGATCGCCCAACATGGCAATCGGGTTGATGAACTCGGCCATCTTTTCGTTCACGCCCTCTTCCTCGACCAAAGCAGCCACCAGCTTGCCAAACTTCTTGAGCGTTGCGCCCTGGTTGCCCAGGACCTTACGCCCCAGCAAGTCCAGCGCCTGGATGCCGTTGGTGCCTTCATAGATCATGTTGATGCGGCTGTCGCGCACAAACTGCTCCATACCCCACTCTTTGATAAAGCCGTGGCCACCAAACACCTGCTGGCAGGCCGTGGTGGAAATCCAGCCGTTGTCGGTCAAGAAAGCTTTCACGATGGGCGTGAGCAAGGCCACCAACTCGCCGCTGTCCTTGCGGACTTTTTCATCGGGGTGGTGCAGTTCTTTGTCGATCAGCAGCGCGCAGAAGGTCGACAGCGCACGGCCACCTTCGGCATAGGCTTTGGCGGTGAGCAGCATGCGGCGCACATCGGGGTGCACGATGATGGGATCCGCCGGTTTGTCTTTGGCCTTGGTGCCCGAGAGGCTGCGCATTTGCAAGCGGTCTTTGGCGTAAGCCAAGGCGTTCTGATACGCCACTTCGGTCAGGCCCAGCGACTGGTTGCCCACACCCAGGCGCGCGGCATTCATCATCACAAACATGGCCTGCAGGCCCTTGTTGGGCTGGCCCACCATCTCGCCCACGGCGTCTTCCATCACGATCTGGGCCGTGGCATTGGCCTTGATGCCCATCTTGTGCTCCAGACCACCGCAGTAAATGCCATTGCGCTCGCCCAGCGAGCCATCAGCATTGACCTTAAACTTGGGCACGACAAAAAGGCTGATACCTTTAGAGCCCGCCGGTGCATCAGGCAGGCGTGCCAGCACCAGGTGCACGATGTTGGATGTGAAGTCGTGCTCACCCGCCGAGATAAAAATCTTGTTGCCCGTGATCTTGTAGGTGCCATCAGCCTGGGGCTCGGCCTTGGACCGCAGCAGACCCAGATCGGTGCCGCAATGGGGCTCGGTCAGGCACATGGTGCCGGTCCATTCGCCGCTGGTCAGCTTGGGCAGGTACTTGGCCTTGAGTTCGTCAGAGCCATGCGCATGCAGGGCTTCGTACGCGCCGTGCGATAAGCCGGGGTACATGGTCCACGCCTGATTGGAGCTGTTGAGCATTTCGTACAGCGCCGAATTGATCACAAAAGGCAAGCCTTGGCCGCCGTATTCCGGGTCGCACGACAGCGCTGGCCAGCCGCCTTCCACAAACTGGGCATAGGCTTCTTTGAAACCCTTGGGCGTGGTCACGGCATGGGTGGCAGCGTCGAGCTGGCAGCCTTCTTCATCGCCCGAGATATTGAGGGGAAAGGCCACATTCGCCGCAAACTTGCCCGCCTCTTCGAGCACGGCATTGATGGTGTCGGCATCAACTTCTGCGTGCTTAGGCAAAGCTTTGAGCTCATCTTCCAGATGGAAGACTTCGTGCATCACAAACTGCATGTCACGCAGGGGCGGGGTATAGCTGGGCATGGTGGTCTCTCCTCGTTATCGGTTGTCAGGGGTGGGCAGGCGCCGTTAGCCTGCTGCGGATGTCTTTGCGCCGTAGCGCAGCAAAATGCTTTCAAAACCGTTGAGCGCACGCTGCATTGCGCCGCTGCTGCGCATAAAGCGCGCCTCGTAGTGCAGCACCAAGATCAATCCATGGATCTCCGACAGCACCTGGCTTTCATCGGCGTCAGCGTTCAAATGCCCCAGCGACTTGCACTGCGCAATCGAACGCCGCAGCGCTGTGTGCCAGCCCTGCACAGACTCGACCAGCGCGTTACGCACCGGGCCAATGTTGTCGTGGAACTCAATGGCGCCGCTGATGTAGATGCAGCCAGAATCGAGCTCAACCGTGGTGCGTTTCATCCAGTTATCAAACAAAGCGCGCAGGCGTGGCAAACCGCGTGGCGCTTGCATCGCAGGAAAAAACACCTCTTGCTCAAAACGCTGGTGGTATTCGCGGATCACCGAAATCTGCAACTCTTCGCGCGAGCCAAAATGGGCAAACACGCCCGATTTGCTCATTTGCGTGGCTTCTGCCAAAGCGCCAATCGACAAGCTATCCAGACCGTTGTGCATGGCCAAGCTCAGCGCCACATCAATGATATGCGCCTTGGTCTGCTGCCCTTTGGGCGAGATACGGTGCCCGGCTGGACGTCCCGGCTGCTTGCGCGTAATGGACGACGACGTGGGCACCGCAGGGAACGTGTGGGGAGCAATGGTCATGGTAGAAATCTAAAAACGAACGTGCGTTCTTTTTTGTGAATCGTAAAAACATCCCCCGGCTTTCGGCATAGGGCAAACCCTTGAAGACCAACATTCTTCGCCGAGGCTTGCGGCGCGTAGGGACGAAAAAAAAGCGACCTGTAAGGTCGCCTCGGGGGCATTCAATCCAATGCTTTAGAGCATCATCGCCAAGCTAGCGTCCAGGTGCTCGGTCGGTTGGCGGCGGAAACCTGTGCGCACAAAGCGCTGCAAACGGCCTTGCACAAAAGACATCAGCACGCTGGCAGCCACCTGCGCCTCGACCGTAGGTGTAGCCGAGCCCAGCGCACCAGCAGCAGGGCGCAAGCACTGGCGCAGGATCGACTCAATGCGCTCAAAGAACTGGTTCATGCGCACTTGCAGGCGGTCGTTTTCCAGCAGCAGCGCATCGCCCACCAGCACACGCACCATGCCGGGGTTGCGCTCAGCAAACTGCAGCACCAGCGCCACAATGCGTGCCGCGCGGCGGGCACCGTCTTCAGGAGTGAATTCCAGGCTTTCACCTTCGCGACCCGCGATTTGCTGCACCAGCGTAAAAACCGACTGCTCGATAAAGTCAATCAGCCCTTCAAACATCTGCGCCTTGCTCGCAAAGTGGCGGTACAAGGCAGCTTCACTGACCGAGAGATTGGCCGCCAAAGCGGCTGTCGTGATGCGGTCGCTGCCGGGTTTTTCCAGCATCGCAGCCAGAGCCTGCAGGATTTGCTCGCGCCGCTCCCCGGGCTTGGGACGCTTGCGCGTGCGTGGCTGCTCGTCCACGGACGTATGCGCAACGACGGTCTCGGTGGTTTCAGTCAGAGGGCTCAAAACTTCAGATACGGACATAAGGCAAGCAAATCAACAGGTAAATCGATTCATTCTCTCACACAGAAATGAGAAAGTAACCGTTTGTCAGCCAATGAAAATACAAAGTGTGCTATTCACAAAAAATCAGCGTCACGCACAAGCCTTGACCGCTGGCGCTTTTGCCAAAAAGCAGTTGCGCGCCGTGTCCCTGCGCGATTTCCTGCGCAATCGCCAAGCCCAGGCCCGTGCCCTCGGCACTGGCTCCAGGCGTGCGGTAGAAGCGCTGCGTTAAACGCAAGTACTCACTCTCATTAACACCCGGTCCATCATCTTCGATTTCTACATAAGCGCGCATCTGCCGTTCATCCGTGGTGCGCCGACCACAGCGCAGCGTGACACGACCATCGGCAGGCGTGTATTTGATGGCGTTATCCAGCACATTGGCTATTAATTCACGCAGCAACCATTCGTGACCCGTGACGTGTGCGGCCTCGGCTTCCAGGCCAATATCCAGCCGTTTGGTCAGCGCCGTATCAAGCTGGCTTTCCAGCACGGCTTCGCACAGGCTTTTCAAATCGACCCGCTGCGTGGGTGCGGCTTGGCGCCAGGTACTGTCCACGCGCGAGAGCACCAGCAGCTGATTGGCCAGCTGCGTGGTCCGGCGCGAAGCCTTGCGCAAGCCTTCCACCTGCTCGGCAGGTAACACAATGCTTTTGCTGGGCGCCGCCTGCGCCATCAAGGCCCAAGCTTCCACCTGCGACTGCAAAGCTGCCAAGGGCGTGCGCAGTTGGTGGGCAGCATCGGCGATAAAACGCTGCTGCGCATCGCTTTCGGCACTGGCTTTGTCAAACAGGCGATTGAGCGCACGCACCATGACTTGCACCTCGGCAGGTGCATCGGTTTCCATGGCGATGGGTTGCATGTCTTTGGGGCCACGGTCTTGCACCTGGTGGGCCAGATCCAACCAAGGCCGCAGCGCATGGCGCGCTGCCAGATGGGCCACGGCCGCCAGCACCAGCAGCATGAGCAGCGCAGGCAGCAGCGCCGTGCCCAACTCTTGCCAATCCAGCGGCTGGCCCGGATGGGCCATGAGCTGCGTGGCCAAGCTGTAGCCCAGCCACACCGCTGCCAACACCAGACCGACGACGGCAATCAGCAAGGGAAACAACAAGGCCCCCAAACGCTGGCGTACGCTGAGCTTCATGCTTTTAGGAGCTGCATGCCTATATGCACAGCCATTTTCAAAGTACTTTGTATCGCAAAACCACTATCCACCA
>JBJEZV010000294.1:0-1471 GCA_051887595.1 Comamonas sp. | reverse complement strand
CTCCAAGCCGTCCATGCCCGGCAAGCCAATGTCCAAAATGGCAATGTCAAAAGATTCTGACGACAACACATCCAGCGCACGCTCGGCGCTGCTGACCCAATCCACGGCGTAACCCGCGTCGGTCAGGCCCAGCTTCATGCCGCTGGCGACCATCAAGTCGTCTTCTACCAATAAAAGCCGCATATTTGCCCCCTTATGTGCGCCTCTATTTAGGGTGGGCGCTCCATGGCTTTGAATGCCACCACCGAGCGAAGGTGGTGGTGTAGTTCACACGCGAAAAGCGTGATCGTAGTGAATTTTTGCTGCTGTGGACTAAAGCCCCACAGACAAAAAACGCTGAGGGCTTATGCAGCGCTCAGCGTGGGTGCCCTTAGTGGCTGCGGATCATGGTGCCGTAAGCCTGATCGGTCAGGATTTCCAGCAGCATGGCGTGCGGCACACGGCCGTCGATGATGTGCACCGCATTGACACCGGCCTTGGCCGCATCCAATGCGCCTGCAATCTTGGGCAGCATGCCGCCCGAGATGGTGCCGTCTTCAAACAAACCGTCGATTTCACGCGCTGTCAGGTCGGTCAGCAGATTGCCGGACTTGTCCAACACACCGGGGGTATTGGTCAATAGCACCAACTTTTCGGCCTGCAGCACGGTCGCCAGCTTGCTTGCCACCACGTCGGCATTGATGTTGTAGCTCTCGTTTTCTTCGCCAAAGCCGATGGGGCTAATCACAGGAATGAAGGCATCATCCTGTAGCGCGCGCACCACGCTGGGGTCGATGGCCACGATGTCGCCCACCTGCCCCACATCATGCTCGATGGAAGGATCTTTGTTGTCCAACATCTTGAGCTTCTTGGCACGAATCAAACCGCCATCGCGGCCTGTCAGGCCCACGGCTTTGCCACCGGCTTGGTGGATCAAGCCCACGATGTCCTGCTGCACCTCACCGGCCAGCACCCACTCCACCACTTCCATGGTCTCCGCGTCGGTCACGCGCATCCCTTGAATGAATTCGCCCTTCTTACCCAGGCGATTCAGTGCGGTTTCAATCTGCGGCCCCCCACCGTGCACCACCACCGGGTTGATCCCCACCAACTTCAAAAGCACCACGTCTTCCGCAAAGTCTGCCTGCAACGCAGGATCGGTCATGGCGTTGCCGCCATACTTGATGACCATGGTCTTGCCATGGAACTTGCGGATGTAGGGCAGCGCCTGCGCCAGGATTTCAGCTTTGTCGCGGGGGGTGATGTGGGTGAGGGAGTCGGTCATGGCTTTAAATAAGCAGTAGCACGTGGGACAATAAGGTCAAACAAACACCGCATTGTGCCGCAGCCACTGCGCCTGCATTGCACTAACCACATCCCCGATGCTTTTGAGTAACTTTTCCCCCTTGGAGTTGGCGCGCTTTGACGCACTGATCGCAGCGATTGCTTCGTTGCTCACCTGTTTATTGTTAGTGGGCACTAAAAAGTGGCA
>JBJEZV010000293.1:1938-3732 GCA_051887595.1 Comamonas sp. | reverse complement strand
GCCATGATGTAGTTGGATGAGCCATAGCTGGCGCGCATGGGGTCAGTGACCTGAAAGTACAAGATGCCATCGACCTGCAGTTGGGTGTTGTCGCGCGTAATGCAGACTTGGCTCGGTACGTCGAGCGGGATTTCTTTGAGGCTGTGCTTGTAGGCAACCTTCTCAATGAAGGGAATGATGATGCGCAGGCCGGGGCTGAGCGTGCCGGCGTATTTGCCAAAGCGCTCTTTGATCCACGCATGCTGCTGCGGCACGATCTTGACGGACATGCTGATAAAAACCAGCGCGATGACGAAGGCAACGATGGCGATTTCCATGGATGAAGGCCCTTAACTTAAAAAAAGACAGAACAAGTGCACTCAGGCTTTGTCCACGATCAGGCGATTGCCTTGAATTTCTATCACCCGGTGCAGCCCGGGGGCGGGCATGCTGCCAGGGCGCAGCGTGACAGTCCATTGGCTGCCACGGTAGGGAATGCGGGCGCTGCCGTCGCTGAGCCATTCAGGCACGTGGACGATTTCGCCAATGTCCAAATTTAAATCTGGATTCGATTGCGCAGGCAGCTCAGGTGCGCGCCGGGCGCGAACCAGGCGGCACAGCAGCACAGCCAAGATGCCGACGATGGCGGCCACCACGATTTGCTGCGGCAGTGCCATGCCGAGATGGGCTGCCACAGCACCAGCGCCAAGGCCCAAGGCTACCATCAAGAGATAGATGCCCCCGGTCAACAACTCGGCCACCAGGGTCATGCCTGCCAATATCCACCACAGGGTGCTGGGTGCCATGCTGAAGTTCTCCTTATGTCAGGATCAGAGGCCGTCGTGAAACTGCCTGTAAATTGAAGAAAAGTGGCTGCAAATTGCAGCTTGACTCACGATATTACTTACACTGCGCGCCTATCCGATTTTTATTGATTCCCGACTGCAAGGGGTTGCGCATGAAATTCCGTTTTCCCATCGTCATCATCGACGAGGATTACCGCTCCGACAACACGTCTGGCCTGGGCATTCGAGCCTTGGCGCAGGCCATTGAGGATGAGGGTTTTGAGGTGCTGGGCGTCACCAGTTATGGTGATTTGAGCCAGTTTGCGCAGCAGCAAAGTCGGGCCAGTGCCTTTATCTTGTCGATCGACGACGAAGAGCTGACCGGCGACAACGACGACCCCATCATTCACAGCTTGCGCAGCTTTATTGGTGAAGTGCGCCGCAAGAATGAAGAAGTGCCGATCTACATCTACGGCGAAACCAAAACCGCGCGCCACCTGCCCAATGACATTTTGCGCGAGCTGCATGGCTTTATCCACATGTTCGAGGATACGCCTGAGTTCGTGGCCAAGCACATCATTCGTGAAGCCAAGGCCTATCTGGAAAGCGTGCAGCCACCGTTTTTCAAAGCGCTGCTGGACTATGCCGAAGACGGCTCGTACTCCTGGCACTGCCCCGGTCACTCGGGCGGTGTGGCGTTTTTGAAGAGCCCTGTGGGCCAGATGTACCACCAGTTCTATGGCGAAAACATGCTGCGCGCGGACGTGTGCAATGCCGTGGAAGAGCTGGGCCAGCTGTTGGACCACAACGGCGCGATTGGCGAGTCTGAGCGCAATGCCGCGCGCATCTTCAATGCCGACCACTGCTACTTTGTGACCAATGGCACATCGACCTCCAACAAGATCGTCTGGCACCACACGGTGGCGCCAGGTGATGTAGTGGTGGTAGACCGCAACTGCCACAAGTCGATTCTGCACTCCATCATCATGACGGGTGCGATTCCGGTGTTCTTGAAGCCCACGCGCAACCA
>JBJEZV010000293.1:0-1838 GCA_051887595.1 Comamonas sp. | reverse complement strand
TGGCCGATGGCTTCAACATGCTGGACCCGATCAAGTCCACCATCGTCACGCCCGGCCTGGACTTGGACGGCGACTTTGCCGACACCGGCATTCCTGCGTCGATCGTGACCAAGTACTTGGCAGAGCACGGTGTGGTGGTGGAAAAAACGGGCCTGTACTCGTTCTTTATTATGTTCACCATCGGCATCACCAAGGGCCGTTGGAACACCATGCTGGCTGCGCTGCAGCAGTTCAAGGACGACTACGACCGCAACCAGCCGCTCACGCGCATCCTGCCAGAGTTCTGCCAGCAGCACCGCCGCTACGAGCGCATGGGCCTGCGTGATCTGTGCCAGCACGTGCACGAGATGTACGCCAAGTACGACATCGCGCGCCTGACGACCGAGATGTACCTCTCGGACCTGCAACCCGCAATGAAGCCTTCGGACGCCTACGCCCATATTGCCCAGCGCAAGACCGAGCGCGTGGAGATCGACCACCTGGAAGGCCGCATCACCGTGGGCTTGGTCACGCCTTACCCACCGGGCATTCCGCTGCTGATTCCTGGCGAAGTGTTCAACAAGAAGATCGTCGACTACCTCTTGTTTGCGCGCGAGTTCGCCAAAGAGTGCCCTGGCTTTGAAACCGATATCCACGGTTTGGTGGAAATTGAAGACGCCAACGGCGACGTGCGTTTCTACGCCGACTGCGTGGTGCAAGAAGCTGCGCCTGCGGTGGCTAAAACATCGGGCAAGACCTCTGCCAAGAAGACGGCTGGGAGCACCAAGCCTGCAGCTAAAGCGAGCGCCAAAGCTGTGACGCCCCGAGCCAAGTCGCAAGTGCGCAAGCCTGTGGCCAAATCGACCGGAGGAGCAGCAAAGTAATGCCTGTGTGCGTTAGCAGCGTGGCTGCTGCGCAAAAGGGCAAAAAACTTCAATAACAAGAGCTACTTGCCAGCGTGTAGCAAGGTTTTTCGATAGAAAACTATTGGAAAACCTTGCTAGTCGCTGGTGAGTAGCTCTTTTTTTGTGTTTTCTTCGAGGCGTTGACGCCAAAACCGCGCAAAACGCGGCACGCCGCTGGGGTGCAGGCCTTGGTGACGGTAGGTGATGGTGCTGCCAATGGCGGGCGGATGACGGCGGTCATGGTCGGTCAAGCCGCTGCCGATTTTGAAGCGCTGCCCACTGGGCATTTGCACCAGCAGCGCGCCCGTCATGCCGCGGTACTTGCCTTTGCCAGGCAGATGGGCCATCACGGTGGCCTCGGCATCTTCGAACAGTTTGAGCTTGATCAGGTCTTCGCTGCGCCCGGGGCGGTAGGGCGAGAGCGCATGGCGCAGCATCAATCCTTCGGCGCCTTCGCGGCTCCAGCGCTGCAACTGGCGCTGCAAGGCTTCGTGGCTGTCGACTTGCCATTGCGGCGCGGCCACTACCCACGCTTGCTGCAATTGGGCGACTAAAGAGCGCAAATGCACCTGGCGCTCTACAAAGTTACCGGGATGCGAAGGCAAGTCAAACACCATGTAGCGCAGCTGCTGCCAGTCGTGATCAGCAGCCCCCGCTTGCTGCACGATGGATTGCACACGTTGGAACTGCCCACGCCCGGCCCACAGCTCACCATCGAGTTGCGTGCGCGGCCAATGGGCGGTGAACCATGCTGGCGCGTCGATAGGCAGCCCGCTGCGGCTGCGCAGGCGCTCACCGTCCCAGTGCGCGCGAATGCCGTCGTATTTTTCGCTCACCCAGTACTGCTGCAGATCCAGTCGCGCATGGTAGGTGCTAGCCAGCGTCAAAGGGCTGGCCGCAGCTGTGCTGCAGCACCACCACAGACTGGCGCGAAGCACACAACGTCTGAGGCGG
>JBJEZV010000292.1:0-3748 GCA_051887595.1 Comamonas sp. | reverse complement strand
CAACCAAATATCCATCCCCACGCTCGCGTTGTGCCACAAGGCCACAGGGATCACCCGCGCAGGTAGGCCACGCGCGCGTCCCACACTGGCCAAGCGCCCCAAGGCATCAATGCGTTGCGCACCTTTGTCGTGGCTGTGCAGCAATAGCGCCGCATCTTTGCCGCCTGCTATGGCATAGGTGCGCAAAAGCGTTTGCAAGCGCAGCCCCAGATCTTCTGGGTTGGGATAGGTGTAGCTCAACGCGCCAGTTGGGCACACGGTGCTGCAAGCACCACAGCCCACGCACAAGTGCGGCTCCACATAGATGCCCGCAGTCGGGTGTCCTGCCGTTCCGCGCCCCCGCTCTGCGGTTTTGCCTTTGAGAGAAGCATCAGAGCGGATAGCCTGGGTAGAACACACATCGATGCACGCAGAACAGCCAATTTGCTGGTTGCGGCTGTGTGCACATAATTTTTGTTGGTAGTGGAAAAACTTCGGCTTCTCAAACTCACCCACCATCTCCCGCAGTTGTACAACCGCCTGCATGAGGGCTTGGGGTGTAGCAGCGTTGAAATACCCCTGTGGAGGTTGATGCATGGAGAAAACCGGTGTAGGGCTTAAGTCCAAAACCAAATCAAACGTGACTTCATGCACGCTGGGACTGCGCAGGAAATCAATGGCGCCAGCGGTCCCGCATGCTTGCACACAATCACGGTGCGACTGGCATTTGGACATGTCGATGCGGTAGTCAAAGCCAATGGCGTTTTCAGGGCATGCCGCGATGCAGGCATTGCAACGCGTACACAAATCCAGATCAATCGGATTGCTGTTTTCCCATTGCGCCGTGAAGTTGCCCAACCACCCCTTGAGCTGCTGCAGCTGACCACGCTCGATCACATAAGCATGGTTTTGGGGTAAGTGGCCATGATCCACCAAAAAGGTGAGATTGAGGTGTTCACCCAGCGACTGCGCAATGCGCTCTATTTCCAATCCGCTGCCAATGACCAAGCATCGGCCTGCCGATCGGTAGGTGACAGTGGCAACGGGCGCAGGTGCAGGTAGTTGCGCGGCCGCAATCAGCGCAGCCATTTTGGCGGTGGCACTGTCGCCTTGCGCAGACCACCCACCCGTCTCCCGGATGTTCACAAAACGGATGGGCTGCTCAGTGACCGAAGGGGCACCTTCGGTTTGCTCAGCCAATTGAGTGAACAGCGCCGACTCTTGCGTGCATGCCACCAACAGTGGCTCACCTGACTTTAACGCCGCTTGAAACTGCGGCGCTTCGCGCCGGCACAGCGTGGTGTAAGGGTGCAGCACGCCCTCTGCACTAACTCCGGGTGTTGCCTCCAGTGCCCGCGCCAGACTCGCTCGATCCGGACGCATCGAACGGTTGCAATCGCATATCAGATTCTTCATCACGCTCTTTCATCGCTACTGCATCGCTCGGAGATGCAGTGTGGGGAACGGCTGTCGATACGTTGTCGACAGCACTGTCTGTGGAAAGCGGTTCTTGCAGATCTTCAGCCGCACCAGGCTTTTGCTGGTGATCGATTCGGTTGGTATCGGTCTCTGGTGGCGCAGAAGGCGCTTCTTGGGGCATGCCCAAATAAGCGGTATGGGCCATCTTGGCCAGCATCGACGGCGGAAGCGGGTCTGCGATGCTGTAGTCATCAATGTAGATGTCCAGTCCATCCATCACATTGAAATGCGGGTCACTGAACAGCTTTTTCAGCGCCAAATGACGCACTTCTGGGCGCACGTCGCGTGCCACAAAACGGCTGTAGTCAGACTCCGGGGTCAGTTGCGCAGCATCTTCCAATGTCGGTGCGTTAAGCGTGTCGGGATCAGCTGTTGACACCAACGAAGGCTGATTCTCGGAAGTGGCTGGAGTGTGAACTTGAGCCTGTTGCACCGCTTGCAAATCGGGCGTGGCCACCTGCAGCGGCTGCACAACCTCCTGCGCCTCATTTTGGGTTGCCTGTGTTTTGCGCTGAGACCAACGAGAAAAAAAACCACCGTCGCTAGGCATCGTGATCAACTTCTCTCTTCAGGTGCCACAAATGAATTGGGACGCTTGCGTTTCTTAGGCTCTGGCCGGTAATGCGCGTCAACGTAAGAAGTCAATAACGCTACCACTTCAGGCGCCAAGGGGCAGTTGTCAACGCGCTCTTGCGCATCCAACCAACGTCCTGCTTCGTTATAAGAAAGGGTGACGATCTCCGGCCACGCACGTGAGGGATCAGCATCGTCAATGCGCCACATCACAAACCAGACGGGTGAGCCTGAAGTGAGATTGAGGTAGTAGCCCTCTGCCTCGTCTTTGTACAAATGCACCGGCAGGCGCGGGAACAACCACTGCGCACTGTCACCATCGTCGCGCAACACGCGCATCTCTTGCCCGAACTGCCCTTCGTCAACCAGTACTTCTTGGATTCGGAAGCGCCAAGCTTCCCATCGAGTGGGGTTTCGTAAACGTTCGATGCGCACAGCCGCATGCATCGAAGCTGGTGTTTCAACAGGAGGCACAGGCAATAAAACAGCAAGAAGCCGCTTGTTGGGTGAAAGATACGCCAGTTTAGCGATGCATTCGATGCACCACCATATGGGTGATATCCCTACGCAACCCCAGCCCTTTATCAACCTATGCTCCATCGGTAATACGTTGACACAACGGCAATTGCGCCGAAGGAGTTGAGCCAAATGAGTAAGCCAAACGCCTCCAGTCATCAGCAGCCCGCTGCGCTGTCTCGCCGTTCTGTGTTCATCGGAGCAGGTGCGACCGGTGCAGCGCTGGTCGCAGCCACCGTGGTTCCTCAGGTTGCTTCTGGCCCCGTCGCTGCCACAGCGCCAGTGATGAAGACGCCCGATCCGCAAGGCGGATACCAACTCACCGAACACGTGCGTCGGTACTACCAAACCGCCAAGGTCTAAGCGAGAGGAGAACCGTCATGCTGCTCACCCGCAAAACGTCTACACGCCCTACTTCTGCAGCTCACTCAGGACTCGTTGCTAACTTGTCTCGTGGTCTTGCCCACGCCGTCCCTACCATGGACCGCCGCAGTTTTCTGCGCCGCTCTGGCTTGGGTGTCGGGGTTGGTATTGCGGCCTCTCAGCTGTCATTGGTCAAAAAAGTACATGCAGTAGACGCTCCAGCCAATCGCAATGCTGGCATCGGCACAGGCAAAGTCGAAGTCAAACGCACGGTGTGTGGTCACTGCTCCGTGGGTTGCGCGGTAGATGCGGTTGTCGAAAACGGCGTGTGGGTGCGCCAAGAACCTGTGTTCGATTCGCCCATCAACTTGGGGGCGCACTGTGCCAAGGGCGCTGCGCTGCGCGAACACGGTCACGGTGAATTCCGCCTGAAATATCCCATGAAACTGGTCAATGGCAAGTACCAGCGCATCAGCTGGGACCAAGCTTTGACGGAAATCGCTGCTAAAGCCCAAGAATTGAAAAAAGCCAGCGGCCCTGACTCACTGTTCATCGTCGGCTCTTCTAAACACAACAACGAGCAGGCCTATTTGTTGCGCAAATGGATGTCGTTCTGGGGCAGCAACAACACTGACCACCAAGCACGCATCTGCCACAGCACCACGGTGGCGGGGGTCGCGAACACCTGGGGTTATGGTGCGATGACCAACTCCTACAACGATATGCAGAACGCCAAGGCAGCGCTGTATATCGGCTCGAACGCGGCAGAAGCCCACCCCGTATCCATGCTGCACATGCTGCATGCCAAAGAAACGGGCTGCAAGATGATCGTGGTAGA
>JBJEZV010000291.1:0-3808 GCA_051887595.1 Comamonas sp. | reverse complement strand
ATGCGCTGCCGCAAGAGCTCAAATCCATCATCGACTACGCCGCGCAGGCCTCCAGCGCTGACATGAGCTGGAAGGCGGCGGACCGTTACGCCACGGACTACGCCGAAATGCAAGGCAAGCAAGGCGTAAAGTTCTACAAAACGCCCGACGCCATCCTGCGCGCGCAACTGCAAGCTTGGGACAAGGTGACAGCCAAGAAGGCTTCAGAAGATCCGATGTTCAAAAAAGTCATGGACTCCATGCGTACCTTTGCCCAGCGCAGCGGGCGCTGGAAAAACGACACCGACATCGACTTCAAGATGGCTTGGAACCACTACTTCGGTCAGCGCCGCCAGCAAGGCTAATCCCACAGGCTCAACGCCTGTGGCCGTTTGTTCCGGATGTGTGTCCGGGGCAGGGGCTGCGGCACTGCGCTGCAGCCCGCGTTTTGTTTCTCTGATTTGCGCATTCGTTGCGGCACACCATGCAAAAGCTGTTGCTCGGGGTCGATGCTTTGTCGACCGTGATTGGAAAGTTGGCGGCCTGGGCCGTCGTGGGTTTGACGCTGCTCATCAGCTGGGAAGTGTTTAGTCGCTACGTGCTCAATACGCCCCATGCTTGGGTGCTGGATGTGCAAATCATGCTGTACGGCAGCTTGTTCATGCTCGCCGGTGCCTATACCTTGGCCAAGAACGGGCATGTGCGAGGTGATGTGCTCTACGGCTTTTTTTCTCCACGTGCGCAGGCTGCGGTTGACCTGCTGCTGTACATCGTATTTTTCTTGCCCGGGGTGCTGGCCATGACTTGGGCAGGCTGGAGCTACGCCCAAGAGTCGCTGGCCATACGAGAACAAACCTTCTCGGCCCACCCCTTGCCTTTGTATCCCTTCAAGTTTGTGGTTCCGCTGGCGGGTTTCACGCTGCTGCTGCAAGGCCTGGCAGAAATCGTCCGCTGCGTGCTGTGCTTGCAGACCGGGCGCTGGCCCAGTCGCACCACGGATGTGGAAGAGGTGGATGTCGACAAACTCAAAGCCATGGTGGGCTTGGAAACAGCTCCATCTACGGATGTCACGGTGGGTAAGCGGGAAGGTCAGTCATGAAATTGCGCAAGGAACTGTGGTTTGGTTTTTCCATCATGGCGATGGTGGTCGCTAGCGCCGTGTGGCTGCTTTTTAGTGTGGATGAAATCACCAATGGGCACCTTGGCTTGCTGATGCTGTCGCTGGTGGTGGTGGCCATCATGCTGGGCTTTCCCACAGCATTCACGCTGATGGGCATGGGCATGATTTTTACGTGGTTTGCTTATGACCATGACATTCAGCGCACGCTGAATCTGATGGTGCAGTCCGCCTACAAGAGCATGGCCAACGATGTGCTGATTGCCATCCCCTTGTTTGTCTTTATGGGCTATTTGGTCGAGCGTGCCAATTTGATTGAGCAGTTGTTCAAAAGCATGCACCTGGCCATGGCGCGCATACCGGGCTCATTGGCGGTGGCGACCTTGGCCACTTGCACCATTTTTGCAACCGCCACAGGCATTGTGGGCGCCGTGGTGACGCTCATGGGCTTGCTGGCACTGCCTGCCATGCTCCGCGCAGGCTACAGCACCCCGCTGGCTGCGGGTGCCATTACGGCCGGTGGCTGTTTGGGCATTTTGTTGCCGCCTTCGGTGTTGCTGATTTTGTATGGTGCAACTGCCGGTGTGTCTGTGGTGCAGTTGTACGCAGGGGCATTTTTCCCGGGGTTGATGCTCGCTTGCCTGTACTTTGGCTATGTAGTGATCGTGGCCAAGCTCAAGCCCCAGTGGGCACCTCCTTTGCCCATGTCCGAGCGGCATGTCGAGTTGCCTGCGCCAACCCTGGCGCTTCCCGCCACCCAGCGTGACTATGCGCCCACACGCTTGTTGCAAGCACTTAAAGGTCGGCGTAATCAAGACGTTGGTTTGGGCTTTATCTTTAAGCAATTGGCATTGGTAGTGATGCCGGGTGTGCTGTTTATTGCTTTTGCAGCATCTACGTGGCAGGCTGTCACTACGGTGCCTGCTGAAGAGGTCTATGCCATCCAACCTATTGGGTTTGGTGGCAATGAGGAAGAAGAGGCGCCGCAATATGAAGATTCGCTGTCAGTGCCAGAAAGCGATGCAGCCGAATCTCCACAAGAGGCAGATGCACCACTGGTAGCACTGGGTGTGCAAGAGCCTTCAGGCATGCCTGCTCCGGAAGAGACGAGCTCTGCTGAGCCAGAAGTGGCGCCTGCTACGCAAGCAGCACAAACAACAACACAGCCTGCACCCACATGGTGGTGGGTATTGTTCAGTTTGCTGGGGGCAACCACCGCCCTGTTCTATGTGTTCTTGAGTTTTGCAAGGCTTGAGATATTCAAGATGCTGCTGAGCTCATTTTTCCCGTTGCTGGTGCTGATTTTGGCGGTTCTAGGCTCGATTGTGTTTGGCCTGTGCACGCCCACAGAAGCTGCGGCCATGGGCGCACTGGGTGGTTTTTTGCTGGCTGCGGCCTATAAGCGGCTGAATTTTGCAGTGGTCAAAGAATCGGTGTTTCTCACCGCCAAAACGTCAGCCATGGTGTGCTGGCTGTTTGTGGGATCCGCGATTTTTTCTGCGGCGTTTGCTTTGCTGGGCGGGCAGGAACTGATCGAGCGCTGGGTGTTGTCCATGAACCTCACCAAAGTGGAGTTCATGATCCTGTCGCAGATTGTGATTTTTCTACTGGGCTGGCCGCTGGAGTGGACTGAGATCATCGTGATCTTCATGCCGATTTTTATTCCGCTGCTCAATCACTTCGGCGTTGATCCCTTGTTCTTTGGATTGCTGGTGGCACTGAACTTGCAAACAGCGTTTTTATCGCCACCAGTCGCTATGTCGGCCTTCTACCTCAAAGGGGTAGCGCCGCCGCATGTCACGCTCAATCAAATCTTCTTGGGCATGCTGCCCTTCATGGGCATCCAATTGTTGGCTATCGTCTTGCTCTACATTTGGCCTCAGATTGGTATGTGGCTGCCTGAATTGCTCTACCGATAAATATTTGCACGGAGAAACGCACGATGACACAAGTCAACCCCAAAACCTACGCCCCTACGCCTTCTCAGAAGGTGGCATTTCTGGGCCTGGGTGTGATGGGTTATCCCATGGCGGGGCATCTGGCAATGGGTGGCCATACTGTCACGGTCTACAACCGCAACCCTGCCAAGTCCGAACAATGGCTGCAGGACTTTGGGCAAGCAGGTCAAGGCGGTCATACACGCGCGGCTACGCCGCGTGAAGCGGTGGCGCAGGCCGATGTGGTGCTGTGCTGCGTGGGCAATGACGACGATTTGCGAGCCGTGGTACTAGGGGCACTGCAAGACAACGGCGAGCGCGCTGCAACCGGCGCACTGGCGGGCATGCGTGAAGGAACATTGTTTGTTGACCACACCACCGCATCCGCCCAAGTGGCGCGTGAGCTGCATGTGCTGGCACGCAGCCAAGGTGTGGAATTTGTGGATGCGCCTGTTTCTGGTGGGCAAGCGGGTGCACAAAACGGCGCATTGACGGTGATGTGCGGTGGCAGTGCTGAGGCGGTAGCACGTGCGCAGCCTGTAGTGGCAGCCTATGCCAAGGGCTATGCCCACTTGGGCGAAAGCGGTGCAGGGCAGCTGGCCAAAATGGTCAACCAGATCTGTATTGCGGGCTTGGTGCAAGGATTGTCTGAAGCGGTTGCCTTTGGTCAGCAAGCCGGTCTGGACATGGGACAGGTGCTGGAAGTGATTGGCAAGGGTGCGGCGCAAAGCTGGCAGATGGACAACCGCGGCACCACCATGATTGCAGACCAGTT
>JBJEZV010000290.1:2440-3837 GCA_051887595.1 Comamonas sp. | reverse complement strand
CATCCCAGTCGCTACTGCCAGTCAGACCAGTTGGCCAACTTCGCCAACCAGGAATTTGGCAGTCTGCCACCGGGCTATTCGCGTGCACAGGCCATTTGCAATTGGGTCCAGCAGCACGTGACTTTTCGCTCCAACACTTCAAATGGCTCAACTTCGGCCATGGATACGCTGGTCGAACGTGTCGGAGTGTGCCGCGACTTTGCCCATCTCATGATTGCCTTGTGCCGAGCCTGCAATATGCCTGCACGCATTGTTACAGGCACCGATTACGGCGCTGATCCTGCCCTCGGTCCGCCAGATTTTCATGCGTATGTCGAGGTGTACTTAGGCCACCGTTGGTACATTTTTGACCCTTCAGGCAATGCCATCCCCATGGGCATGCTGCGTTTGGCGACTGGCCGCGATGCAGCCGATGTGGCGTTTTCCACGTCGTTTGGCGGTGTGCAAGGTGAGGCGCCGCAGATCGAGACCCGGGTGGAGCACGATGAAGCCAAAGGCTGGGACTGGCCAGTGCATACGCATATGGCATTGTCTACCGCCTGAGGCTTTATCAAAGCTTAAGCTTTGCTGGGTGTGCCCAGGCTACGCAGTACATCCCGCACCATTTGCGCCCGCGCTTTGGGGTCGGGCAGCTCGCGCTCGATGCGCAGTTTGTCGTTGCCCGCCAGTTTGATGTGTTTGTTCTTTTGAATCAAGCTGATGATTTGCATGGGCTCAATCGGCGGATTGGGTTTGAAGGTGATGTTGATGACGCCCGGTGCAGCATCGACTTTCACTACGCCATAAGGCTCTGAGAGCACGCGTAGGCGATGGGTGTCGATAAGGGTCTGGGCCTGGGGCGGCAATTTGCCGAACCGGTCCACAATTTCTTCCAGCAGGCTGTCGATCTGGTCGGAGGTTTTGGCTGTCGCCAGTTTTTTGTAAAACGATAGGCGCAGGTGGACGTCACCACAGTAGTCATTGGGCAAAAGAGCGGGGGCGTGCAGGTTGATCTCAGTTGTTGCCGCCATGGGGGAAAGCAAGTCCGGCTCCTTGCCTGCCTTGAGGCTGCGCACAGCTTCGGCCAGCATTTCGTTGTAGAGCTGAAAACCGATTTCCATCATGTTGCCGCTTTGGTTTTCGCCCAGCACCTCGCCTGCGCCACGAATTTCCAGATCATGCATGGCCAAGTAAAAGCCGCTGCCCAGCTCTTCCATTTGCTGGATGGCATCCAGACGCTGCTGCGCCTGCTTGGTCAGACCTTCTACATCCGGCACCATCAAGTAGGCATAGGCTTGGTGGTGGCTGCGTCCCACCCGACCACGCAACTGGTGCAGCTGGGCCAGACCAAATTTGTCGGCACGGCTGATGACGATGGTGTTGGCGCTGGGCACATCAATACCGGTTTCGATGATGGT
>JBJEZV010000290.1:0-2340 GCA_051887595.1 Comamonas sp. | reverse complement strand
GTGCCCACCACAATGTCGACCGAGCCTTCGCCCAAGCCTTGCAACGCGGCGTTGACTTCTTTGGTGGTGCGAAAACGCGAAACCTCGGCCACGCGAATGGGCCATTTGGAAAAGCGATCCACCAGCGTTTGGTAGTGCTGCTCCGCCAGCAGCGTCGTAGGTGCCAAAAACGCCACTTGCTTGCCGCCCATGGCTGCCACAAACGCAGCGCGCAGTGCGACTTCGGTCTTGCCAAAACCTACATCGCCGCAGACCAGTCGGTCCATGGGCTGGGGGCTGATCATGTCGTGAATGACGGCATGGATGGCCGCCTTTTGGTCTGCGGTTTCTTCAAAGCCAAAGTCTTGGGCAAACTGCTCGTAGTCTTGTGCGCTCAGGCGGAACGCATGGCCTTGGCGCGCGGCGCGGCGCGCGTAAATGTTGAGCAGTTCGGCCGCGGCATCACGCACTTGTTCGGCCGCTTTGCGCTTGGCCTTTTCCCACTGTCCGCTGCCCAGGCTGTGCAGCGGGGCAGATTCGGGCGTAACACCGGTGTAGCGGCTGATGTGGTGCAGCTGGCTCACGGGCACGTACAGCACAGCGTCTTTGGCGTATTCCAAGTGCAAAAACTCTTGCAGCGCCGGGCTGCCATCTTCGTTTTTCTGGCCCACGTCCATGTTGATGAGCCCGTGGTAGCGCCCAATGCCGTGTTGGCTGTGCACCACCGGGTCACCCACTTTGAGCTCCGACAAGTCTTTGATCAGCGCATCAACATCGCTGACCTGTTCTTGCTTCTTACGCCGGCGCGTGGCGCCTGTGGCAGAGGCAAACAGTTCGGTTTCGGTGACGAAATCAATGCCTTCTTCCACCCACACAAAACCTCGCATGAGGTTGGACGTAGCGATACCGATTTTTTCGGCGGATTCGCTCTGGAATTCGGCCAGCGAATCAAAAGCTGGTGGGTTGAGCTGCGAGGAGCGCAAAAAGTCCAGCAAGCTTTCACGGCGGCCCGCGCTTTCGGCCAACACCAGCACGCGGTTTGTGCTTTGTTGCACATGGTGGTGCAGGCGTTGCAGCGGATCTTCGGCACCACGCACCACCGACAAATCCGGCAGCTTCTGGAAGATGGCGCTGTCTTGCACATCCTCCACCTGCGGGCGCAAAGCCAGCTGCGGATAGGTCTTGGCGCTGGCGTAAAACTGCTCGGCATTCAAGAACAGTGCTTCGGGGGGCAGGGCTGGACGCTCTGGGTCGCCCTGGACCAAGCGATAGCGGTCCTTGGTGTCTTGCCAAAAGCGCTGGAAAGCGGGCTCAAGATCGCCATGCAGCACCAAGGTGGCGGCCTCGCCCAGATAGTCGAACACCGTGGCCGTGTCATCAAAAAACAGGGGCAGGTAGTACTCGATACCCGCTGTGGCCACGCCTGCGCCCATGTCTTTGTAGATGCGGCTGCGCGTGGGATCGCCTTCGAGCAATTCGCGCCAGCGATGGCGAAATTTGGCGCGCGCGTCCTCATCCATGGGGAACTCACGCCCTGGCAACAAACGCACGTGCTGCACGGTATCCAGGCTGCGCTGGCTATCTGGGTCGAACGTGCGGATGGAGTCGATTTCGTCGTCAAACAGGTCCACGCGGTAAGGCACGGACGAACCCATCGGGAACAGGTCGATCAAACCGCCACGCACCGCGTATTCGCCGTGGCTGACCACTTGCGACACGTGCTGGTAGCCCGCCAGCGTCAGCTGGGCCTTGAGCTTGGCTTCGTCGAGCTTTTGGCCTTGTTGAAATTCGAACGTATAGCCTGCCAGGAACGAGGGCGGCGCCAGTCGGTACAGCGCCGTGGTGGCAGGCACCAGCACCACGTCCGCGCCTTGTGCATGGTCGCGCTGGCGGATGCGCCACAGCGTGGCCAGTCGCTCGCTGATCAAGTCTTGGTGCGGCGAGAACGTGTCGTAGGGCAGGGTTTCCCAGTCCGGGAACAAAGCGGTGCGCAACTGGGGCGCAAAGAACGCCATCTCATCGATCAGGCGCTGGGCGTCGCTGGCATCGGCCGTGACGATGGCCGTGATGCGGTCACTGGCTTTTTCGCGCTCGGCCAAACGGGCCAGCAACAGGGCGTCTGCGCTGCCTACGGGGGTAGGCCAAGAAAAACGTTTACCGAGCGTGAGTTTGGGCAAATCCATGGTGCCAGAAGTCCTGATGCGGCAAGCCTGGGGCTTGCACAAAGCGCGGAAATGCGGCGTGCAGCCGCGAAGGTCAAGCCGTCGATTCTAGAATGCAGCGCATGACTGACTTGCTTGCTGCTGCGAATGCGCCTGCCTTGCCGCAGGGTCGTTACTGGGGTTTGATTCCCTGTGCCGG
>JBJEZV010000289.1:0-3849 GCA_051887595.1 Comamonas sp. | reverse complement strand
TGATTCGATTAGCCCCCATCGGTATTTTTGGACTGGTGGCTGCCACAGTGGCCTCGACCGGAACCAAGTCCCTTGCAGGCTACGCCCATTTACTGGGCGTGTTGATTGGCTCCATGCTGTTTGTGGCCTTGGTGGTCAACCCATTGATCGTTTGGTGGAAGATTCGCCGTAACCCTTATCCACTCGTATTGATGTGTTTGCGCGAAAGCGGTGTAACGGCTTTCTTCACGCGCAGCTCAGCTGCCAATATTCCCGTCAACATGGCGATTGCCAAGCGTCTTAATTTGGACGAAGACACCTACAGCGTTGCCATTCCTTTGGGTGCCACGATCAACATGGCAGGCGCCGCCATCACGATCAGCGTGCTGAGCTTGGCCGCAGCGCATACCTTGGGCATTGCCGTTGACATCCCCACTGCCATTTTGTTATGTGTGCTTGCATCGGTGTGTGCCTGTGGCGCTTCTGGCGTGCCAGGAGGCTCTTTGCTGCTGATTCCGTTGGCTTGCTCGCTCTTTAGTATCTCCAATGATGTTGCCATGCAAGTCGTGGCCATCGGTTTCATCATTGGTGTGCTGCAAGACTCTGCTGAGACGGCGTTGAACTCATCCACCGACGTTATCTTTACTGCAGCAGCTTGCATTGCAGAAGAAGAGCGGACAAAGAAATAATAATTACCCCTCCCACTGAAATTAATTTCCCATTTACATATGGCCCGCTCAGCGGGCCATTTTATTGCTTCCAAATTAATATCAAAGTTTAATTATCAATGTTGATTAAATTTTAACTTTCTTTACCCTAGATAATTCTATCGCTCGCTACACACCTCTTTGCACTGCATGAACTTATGCATATCCTCTAACCTTTAGAAAAAAGGAGGGGAGCATGCACAAGAAAATTTTAGGAATTGCCGCATTGTTTTTTTTAGTTGGCTGCGCACAAGTGCCTGACAAGCTATCAAGCTTCGAAGATTGGCAAGCCAGCGCCAAGCCAAATGATCCTAGTGCAGATTGGAAAACTTACTACCAAGATACATACAAACAGATTCAAAGCATGCCAAGCTTTAAAAATCAAGAAGATGCACTTCTTGCTGCATCAGTCATGATCAACGTATCCGATGCTTATCAAACAAAAATGATCAACTGGCATGAATTTGAGCGCAACAGGCGGAACATGGATGCAAAACTCAAAGAAATCATGAATGATTCGATGAATCGAAAATAAAGTGTTTGCTCACATATTAATAAGCTGTCAAACACCTGAAATCAAACCAGCGCTTTTGCAACACTATGTAAACTAGTGTCAACTATTTTAAAATAGAAACTGCTTTCTCAGCCAAGCAAGAAAGCAGTTTAGGTTTTCTCAAATTAAATTAAAACTGAATCCGAGTTCTTAAATTCTGTTTTAAAAATTTAAAGAGAAATTATCGGTAAAAAGCCTCAACCGTTCCCTTGAGCTTAATCAGCAGCGGACGGCCTTTGCGGTCGAGCGTCTTGCCAGCAGGCACCTTGACCCAGCCTTCGCTGATGCAGTATTCCTCGACATCGTTGCGGTCCTTGCCGTTGAAGCGGATGCCGATGTCGTGCTCGAAGACTTCGGCGACAAAGAATTTACTGGATGGATCGATGGACAGGTGGTCAGGCAATGCAGGGCGTTGGGTTGCTTCAGTCATAAGTTTCCATTTTTAAGGGCGCAGGCCCGTCTGTGAATACTGCAATTGTCCCGTATTTGCTAGCACCTTCGCAGTTAACGCAGACGCCCTGCCTCCATGGTCAACACACGCTCGCACTGCGCGGCAATGCGTGGGTCGTGTGTGACCAGCACCAAGGTCGTGCCATGTTCTTGGTTGAGGGTCAGCATCAAATCCATCACAGCCGCTCCAGTGGCATGGTCCAGGCTGCCGGTCGGCTCATCGGCCAGCAACAGCGCAGGCTGCACCACAAAGGCACGCGCCAATGCCACGCGCTGTTGTTCGCCGCCGGACAGTACTTTGGGATAGTGTTGCAGGCGATGGCCCAAGCCCACGCGCTCAAGCATCTCAGCCGCGCGCGCACGTGCACTGCGTGTGCCCGCCAGCTCCAAAGGCAGCATGACGTTTTCCAGCGCCGTCAAATTGGGCAGCAGCTGAAAACTCTGAAACACAAACCCTATTTGCTGACCGCGCAAAGCAGCGCGTGCATCTTCATCAAGTGCAAAAAGATCCTTGCCTTGCAGATGCACCGTGCCGCTGCTTGGGGTGTCGAGTCCTGCCAGAATGGAGAGCAAGGTGCTTTTACCTGAACCCGAAGCACCCACAATGGCGGCGGTCTGCGCTGGCAGCAACGCTAGCTCAATATCCCGCAAAATTTCCAGCGTACCGGTCGAATCGGTCACGTTTTTGCACAGACCCTGCACTGCAATCACAGGGGCGCTGGCATGGGTAGCAATCGAAGAAGGCGTTAGAGCAAGCATGCAATCCGTTCAAAAAACGCGGCAACGCCGCCACTTTATCGTGTGTGCCACCGCTGTGGCACTTGGCGCTGCACTGGGCAGCAATACTGCTCGCGCGCAAGGTGCGCGCAGCATTTTGGTGTTGGGCGATTCACTCAGCGCAGAGTATGGGCTGGCACGCGGCACCGGATGGGTGGCACTGCTGGAGCAGCGGCTGCAATCCTTGGGTAAATCGGTGCGCATCACCAATGCCAGCGTCAGTGGAGACACGACGTCAGGCGGCCGCGCTCGCCTGCCCGCTTTGCTGCGCCAGCACCAGCCCGAGGTGGTGATCATTGAATTGGGCGCCAACGATGCGCTGCGTGGCCTGCCCTTGGCGGGAACGCGCGAGAACCTCAGGGCCATGGTGCAGGCAGCACAGCAAGCAGGCGCCCAAGTTTTGCTGCTGGGCATGCAAATGCCACCCAATTACGGGCGACGTTACGCCGAGGAATTTGCGCAGATCTATGCCGATATTGCACAAATCCAGGGGACACGCTTGCTGCCGTTTTTCCTGAAGAACGTGGCGGATGCACCGCAGGCCAGCCAGCTGTTCCAAGCCGACCGCATTCATCCCAATGCCCAAGCGCAGCCCATCTTGCTGGACAACGTGTGGCCGCAGCTTGAGTCCTTGCTCTAGCGCACACACACACCGGCAACAGCCGTCAATTGCGCTGAGGCAAAGTCTCGGCCCATCCATCCTCCGGTACACCTGCAGTTGGAGCTGCATCTTTGCGCTCGGTTTTCGCTCGCAGCTTGTCTTCTTTCTTCTTTTTCTTGGCCAATTCGCGCTGTCGTTTCTCGTATCCGTAGTTCGGTGTAGCCAATGTTCTGCTTTCGTTGATGGGCGAGATTGCCTTGACTCACTCTAACAGCCTTCCTTGGCCGAGAAGATCTACGCCGCCACTAACTGCAATCCAGGCACTGGTAAAGTCCAGAAAATGCGGCAACAAGAACAATTTAATAGCTATTAGCCTTTGCGTACCAATGTTTTCCAATATAAAAGTATTGAAAAACATTGCTACACGCTGGACAAGTGCTATGAAAACACTGCTTTAGGCCTGCTACCACTTCACGCAGCGCTCAAGCGCCTTGCCAGTCCTCACCGAATGCGGCCTGCCAAGCTTGTGCCAGATCGGCCACCAAATCCGCAGTGGCCTCGAGTCCGATGCAAAACCGCACGACAGTGCCCTGCACCAAGGCACCGCGCCCCAACCCACGCATCTCGTCGATGGCATAGGGCATGACCAGGCTCATCGGCCCACCCCAGCTGTAGCCCAACTTGAAGTACTGCAACTGGTCGCAAAAACGCTCAATCGCTGCGGCGTTGTACTGCGGCGCAATGACGATGCTAAAAATGCCCGCCGCCGCACCTTCGCCGCC
>JBJEZV010000288.1:0-3858 GCA_051887595.1 Comamonas sp. | reverse complement strand
TTGCACCATTTCATATAAGAGGGACATTCCATGGTCATGATTCGCCGTACGTTTATTGCTGCCTGCGCCACTGCTGCCATGGCGATGACAGCTGGCAATGCTGTTGCTGCACCCAAAGAAGTGAAGATGGGCTATGCCCTGGCCGTGAATTCGCACTACGGTGCAGCTGCCAAGGCTTGGGCCGAAACCGTTGAAAAGAACACCAACGGCGCTTTTGCCATCAAGCAGTTTCCTTCCAGCGCTTTGGGTGGTGAACGCGAGCTGATCGAAGGCCTGCAGCTGGGCACCGTCGAAGCGGCCATTGTTTCCACGGGCGCTTTGAGCAACTTTGTGGGCGATGTCGGCATTGTGGACATCCCTTTCCTGTTCCGTGACACCCAGCACGCCCGTGCCGTGCTGGATGGCAAGTTTGGCCAAGACTTGCTGGGCAAGTTCAAACAACGTGGTCTGGTCGCGCTGGCTTGGGGTGAGCAGGGCTTCCGTCACCTGACCAACAACAAGGTTGCGGTCAAGGAAGTGGCGGACATGAAGGGTCTGAAGATCCGCGTGACCGAAAACCCTGTGCACATCACCGCATTCCGCACATTGGGCGCTGCGCCTACACCCATGTCTTGGCCTGAAGTGATCAGCGCACTGCAGCAAGGCACGATTGATGGTCAAGAAAACCCCATCTCGGTGTTGACGTCTTCGAAGCTGTGGGAAGTGCAAAAGCACCTGAGCCTGACCGGCCACGTGTATGCGCCCGTGGTACTGATGGTGTCGCCCACATTCTGGGGTAGCCTCAACGATGCGCAAAAAGCCGCCTTCACTGAAGGCGCTAAGGCCGGTGGCGCTGCATCTCGTGCTTTCGTGGACGATGTAGAGACCAAGGGCGTTGAATTGGCCAAGAGCCACGGCATGCAAGTTGTGGAGAAGGTGGACGCTGCAGCCTTCCGCGCAGCCCTGAAGCCTGCTTACGACCAATACGCCAAGAAGTTCGGTCAGCAGACGCTGGACGCGATTGCCAACGTGAAGTAATTTGCGCGGAGTGCGCCGTGTCTAATTGATAGACGCGTGGCCTGCCCGGCGCCTGCGGCCTGGCAGGCCTTTTGTTTGCCCGTTTCATTCCTATGAGGCGCCGCAAACCATGTGGGTTTTCAACCTCTTAGATTTCAATGAAAGCGCCGCGGTGCGAGTTACCTCCGCCGTGCAACTACCTATGCTGGATCGCTTTGAACGCGGCTTGGTTGCCGCCAACCGCTGGTTACTCATCGTTTTGCTGCTGGCCATGGCCGTCATCATTTTTTCGAATGTGGTGCTGCGCTACACAACCGGTGACTCCATCATCTGGGCCGAAGAAGTGGCGCGCCACATGATGATCTGGGTGGCTTTCTTGGGGGCTGGTCTGGCGCTGCGCTTTGGTGGGCATGTTGCCATTGACAACCTGCACCGCAGTGTCAGCACCGGCATGGCGCGCGCACTGCGCAGTGTGGTGGTGCTGGGTTTGTCGCTGTTTTTTATTTTTATGGCCTATGCGTCCAGCGACTACGTCTGGCGCACGCGCTTTCAAAGCACGGCGGCCACAGACATTCCGATTTCATTCATCTACGCGGCCATGCCTGTGGGCTTTGTGCTGATGCTGGTGCACTTGCTGTTGATTGCCCGCAACTACATCCGTGCCGGGGAATATGAAAGCTCCGAAGAAATCGACGGTGAGACCGCCGGATCGCTGTAAACCGGGTCACACCCACAGGACAGAACAATGACTTTGACGCTGATTATTGGCCTGGTGCTGCTGATGGTGCTGGGCTTCCCGATCGCTTTTGCGCTGGCAATTGCCTCGGCGATTGCTGTGTTTGTGGGCGGCCGCTACCCACAGCTGGTGGTCTTCAAGGAAATGTTTACCGGCATTGACAGCTTTCCGCTGATGGCCGTGCCGTTCTTTATTTTTGCCGCCGAATTGATGTCAGGCGGCGCACTCACGCAGGTGCTGCTGCGCTTTGCGGCCCAGTTCGTAGGTCACCTGCGTGGCGGTTTGGGCTACGCCAATGTCGGCTCGTCCGTGCTGTTTGCAGGTATTTCTGGTTCCGCGTTAGCTGATGCAGCCGGTCCCGGCGCCATGATGACCAAGATGATGACCAAGGCCGGTTATGACCGTCCTTATGCTGCGGCGTTGACTGCCAACTCGGCCATTATCGGCCCCATCATTCCGCCATCGATCAGCATGATCATTTACTCGTTGCAAGACGAGAATGTGTCGGTAGGGGCACTGTTTATTGCAGGCTTTATCCCGGGCCTGTTGATCGCTGCAGCCTTGTGCGTCGTGAACTGGTGGGTGAGTAAAAAACGCGGCTACCGTTCCGCCGAAGCGCGCCCCTCTGGCAAAGAAATGTTGATCAACACCCTCAAAGCCATCCCTGTGCTGCTGTTGGTGGCGCTGATCATCATCGGTATTCGCTTTGGAGTGTTTACGCCTACCGAAGCATCGGTGGTGGCTGTGGTCTATGCCTTTATCTGCGGCAAATGGATCTACCGCACGCTGCGCTGGGATGCGATCCCGGGCATCACTGCACGCTCAGCTTTGCTGACCGCATCGGTGCTGCTGGTGATGGCGGCTTCGCAGCCATTTGCTTGGATTTTGACGGTAGAGGGCATTCCGCAATACCTGTCGGAGCTGATCATCAGCTGGGAACTCTCGCCCATCATGTTCTTGCTGGCCGTCAATGTGCTGCTGCTGATTTTTGGCATTTTCATGGAGCCACTGCCCGGCATCATGATCTTGGTGCCCATCTTGGCGCCCATTGCCAACGCTCTGGGCATCGACCCGATCCAGTTCGCCATGGTGGTGGTGGTCAATCTCACCTTGGGCATGATTACTCCACCGGTCGGTGGTTTGCTGTTCGTGACTTGTGTGGCCACCAAGACCACGCTGACCGAACTCAACAAGGAGCTACCGATTTTCTTGGTGGCTCAACTGATCGTGCTGATGCTGTTGACGTTTGTGCCCGCATTGTCCGTGTGGCTGCCGCACTCATTGGGCTTTTAGCACCCCAGCAGCTTTAACCAACAAAGAGCCCGGCTTGCCGGGCTTTGCTTTTGCTTGGAAGCTCTCTTGGTGGAAGCACCTACGGGGCGTCCTTAGAGAGCTAGCCCTCAGTAGTTATCCGGGGTACTTTGATTCCATCTCAGGAAACGCATCGGACAAACGTTGCGCAGACAGCCAGCTTTCCAGTGCTTGGCTGGCAAAGCTATAGAAGCTCTTGGCGGCTGGCGTCAGTGGGCGAAGCTTGCTGCTGACCCAATAAATGGTGCGTTGCGGTGGTGTGCCCCGCAGTGGGCGGATGGCAATGTCGGGGTCTTGGAAATACTCAAGGGACAAAGCCGGCACCAAGCTGACCCCAAAACCTGCACGCACCATGCCCATGACGGTTGCCAGTTGCTCTACCTCCATCAAGAGACGTAACGGTGCTGACAGGTGTGTTTGCGCCCATTGATCAACAGCTTGGCGTACGCTGGTGGTAGGTGCCATATGGATAAAGGCAGCTTGCTCCAGCCATTCGGGTGCAATGGCGCAGGCTTGCTGTGCCCAGGCATGTTCCCTGTGACAAGCGACAAAAAAGTGCTCTTGCGCGACTGCATGGGATTGCAGCTCAGTGCGGTGGCTCAAGGCACTGGCCAAGCCCAAATCCGCTTGGCCATTGAGCACAGCCTCGCAGCAGGGGGCATTGAGAACGTCGCGCACCCTGACTTGGATATGGGGTTGATGCTGTGCGAAATCTTTCAAAACTGTAGGTAGCCAGTGCGCAGCCAGCGAGGGCAGCAAAGCCACGCAGACCTGGCGAGACTGGTGTGCGGCAACGCCATGGAGCTTGCTTAAGG
>JBJEZV010000287.1:0-3859 GCA_051887595.1 Comamonas sp. | reverse complement strand
AACCCCGCCAAAGCTGGCTGGGCTTGCGCGAATGATGATTGATAGCTAGTACCCTTTATCTACACTGGTTTTGCAATAGAAAACACTTTGAAAATGTTGCTGTATAGAGGCAGGTAGCTATCTTTTATCTGTTGATCGATAGAAAAAAGCCTCCGGGCATGTGCTCCGGAGGCTAAGGGGCAAAACATCGAAAAGCTTATTGGCCTAGCGATTCCTGCAAGGCCTTGAGCGGATCGTCCTCAGGCGCAGGGCTTTCGCTTTCTTGCTGCATGTAGGGGTTGTCAAAGTCCATGGGCGCGGGCATGGAAGACTCCATCTGCTCGCGAATGGCGTCCAGGTCGTATTCCACCTTCTCATCCAGTCCGCCCGAGACAATGCCGGGGAAAGCAATGATCAAGCCCACCATCACCAGCTGAATACACAGGAACGGGATAGCGCCCATGTAGATTTGTGTGGTGGTGACTGGTGCAATGCGCTGCTTGGTGACCTTGTCGGTGTACTCCTTATCCGGCGCAACCGAGCGCAGGAAGAACAGCGCAAAACCAAAGGGTGGGTGCATGAACGAGGTCTGCATGTTCACCGCTAATAGCACGCCGAACCAGATCAGGTCGATGCCCAGCTTGTCCGCCACGGGTGCCAGCAGCGGCACCACAATGAACGACAACTCAAAGAAGTCCAAGAAGAACGCCAGCACGAACACCATGATGTTGACCAGAATCAGGAAGCCCAGTTGGCCACCTGGCAGGTCTGACAACAAGTGTTCCACCCACAGCGGGCCATCCACGCCTTGGAAGGTAAGGCCAAAGATGGTTGCGCCAATCAGGATGAACATCACAAAGCACGACAGCTTGGTGGTCGCTGTCAATGCTTGCTTAAGCAGGCTGAAGTTCAAGCGGCCACGTAGCACGGCCATTACCAAGGCACCGATGGCACCCATGGCGCCGCCTTCGGTTGGTGTCGCAATGCCCAAGAAGATGGTGCCCAGTACCAAGAAGATCAGCAGCAGTGGAGGAATCAGCACAAACGTGACTTTTTCCGCCACGTGCGACAGCAGCCCCATGCCCGTCAAACGATTGATGGACGCTGCCACAAAGGCCAGTGCCACACCGAAACACATGGAAAAGACAATGGTTTCGTCTTTGGCGACACGTTCGACCACTTCACCCGTGAACCAGGTGTGGATGGTGGGCATGTTGTAGGCAGCGTAAACCGATACGCCCACACACAGCAGTGTCAACACTAGCAGCGAAGTCAGGCCGCTGGAGCCATCTTTCTCGCGCATGCTGCGCGCCTCAGGGGGCAGTGCTGGCACCATGCTGGGCTTGAAGAAGGCCAGCAAGAAGATGAACAGCATGTAAAAGCCCACCAGCATGAAGCCGGGGATGAAGGCGCCCTTGTACATGTCGCCCACGCTGCGGCCTAATTGGTCGGCCAAGATGATGAGCACCAGCGAAGGTGGAATGATTTGTGCGAGCGTGCCGGAGGCCGCAATGACGCCGGAAGCTATGCGACGGTCATACCCGTAGCGCAGCATGATGGGCAGAGAAATCAGGCCCATCGAAATCACCGATGCAGCGACCACGCCGGTGGTGGCTGCCAGCATGGCGCCCACCAAAATCACCGCAATAGCCACGCCGCCACGGATGGGGCCAAAGAGTTGGCCTACGGTGTCGAGCAAGTCTTCTGCCATGCCGCTGCGCTCAAGGATCAAGCCCATGAGCGTAAAGAACGGAATGGCCAGCATGGTGTCGTTTTGCATGATGCCGTAGATGCGCAGCGGCATGGCTTGCAGTAGCGCCTCGGGCAACACATTCAGCTCAATACCGATGACGGCAAAAAACAAACCGCAGGCACCCAAGCTGAAAGCCACCGGAAAGCCCAGCAGCAAAAAGCAGATCAGACCCGCGAACATGATCGGGGCCATGTTGTTGGCAATAAATTCCATGGTGATGTCTCCCGGTCTGGCTTAGGCGCTCTTGGCGGCGTTGCGCGCGGCTTCTTGTTCGGCTTTTAGGATGGCTTCGGCCAACTCTTCTTCGGGGGTCTTGGCGACGATCTTCACTGTGGGATCATCAATCAGCCCCATGAGGAAAGCGATGCGCTTGATCAACTCAGAAAAGCCTTGCAGCAGCAGCAAACCAAAGCCCAGCGGCATCATCAAATAGACCGGCCAGCGGATCAGGCCGCCAGCATTGCTGGACATCTCGCCGGTGTTCCACGCCTGCAGGAAAAACGGTATGCCGTAATACAGCACGATTAGACACATGGGCGTCAAAAACACGGCAAAGCCCAGCACATCAATCCAGACACGCGTGCGCAGTGACAGCTTGGCGTTGATCACATCCACTTTGACGTGCTCTTTCTCCAGCAGCGTATAACCTGCTGCGAGCAAGAAAGATGCGGCAAAGAAATACCACTGCACTTCCAAGAAGGCATTGGAGCTGGTGTGAAAGACTTTGCGAACGACGGCGTTGACGCCACTGACAATGGTGGCGGCAAAGATCAGCCAGATGACGTATTTACCGACTTGGGCATTGAGCCAGTCGATCCCCCGTGAGAGTCGTAACAGTGCTTGCATGGTGTCTCCAAAAAGCGCGATATCTCCTGCCAGTGCTGCCGGGAACGTGTGGTTCCCGTAGCCTGACAAGCTTGTAAGAATGCACAGTCGCGCGATTCTACGGAGCGCTCCCGTCGCTAGCTGACGGGTTGGTGACGGAATGTTGCACAGGCCCTGGTCCGGGCCAAAATTATTGAGAAATCAAGGGTATGTACTGATCTTCATGGGCGGATACTGGCGATGCAGGCACCCCTTTGCTGGCTTGCTTGCTCCACCAAGGCAGGCATTGCGGCAGCGTCATGATCTGGCCTGAGCCTTGGCTGTCATGGCCACCCAGTGCTTGGAGCTTTTGCTGCCATTGCGGCGCGTGCAGCAAGGCATGCAGGTTCTGCAGCGCCGGGTGCTGCAACAAACCAGCATGGCACACCAGTAGATCGTACTCTTGGCACAACGGCACAAAATCCAGCTCCTTGGCCTGTGCGGCGGAGGCAATGCCCAGGCACACATCGGCTTGACCTTGCGCAACCACTTGGGCTGCTGCATTGTGGCTGGGCTCTTCGTCATCAAAACCGCAAATATCTTCGGGCTGCAGCAAGGCATGTGTCATCAAATCAGCCAACACCACGCGCGTGCCGGTACCTAATGGGCGATTCACAAACCGTGCGCGGCGCTCAGCTACGTCCTGCAGGCTGTGCAGCCGCAAGGGATTGCCGCGCGCCACGATCAAGCCTTGAGAGCGTCGTCCCAGGCTGATGCAACGGTAGTTTTGGATGTCCAGCAGCGGCTTGTAGATGTGGGCCGCCATGGAGTGCTTGCTGGCACCTTCCAGCACATGAAAACCTGCCAGCGCAGCGCGGCCTTCGTGCAGGGCGCGCAATGCCTCCACGCTCACGCAGGGCGTCAAGTCCAGGTGCACCGATTGCGCACCTTGGGTGCTGGCAAATTGCCGCAGCAAGCTGTAAGCGCTGTCATAACTGGCATGCAGCGCCAGCACGGGCGTGTCTTCACCGTAGTTCAGCGCGAAGCTGCGTCCCAGCTCGGCCTGAATGGCTTCAATGTGTGGCGCCAACCGCGCCTGTGCTTGGCGCTCGGACATCAGCAAGCCCAAACCAAAAGGGCTGAGCTGGGCGGTATGGCCTTTACCCCACAAGATGAGTTCCTGGCCCAGTTGGGTTTCCCATTTTTTGAGTGCGCCCCAGACATTGCGGTACGACAGACCCAACGCGCGTGCGGCACCAGAGATTGAACCTTGGCGCGCAATCGCTTCCAGCATATCCAGCAAGGGGTGCTGGATCACACCAT
>JBJEZV010000286.1:0-3903 GCA_051887595.1 Comamonas sp. | reverse complement strand
GGCGTGCGATCAGCTGTGTGACCTGGGAGCCAAAGTCAAGAATCAGAATCTTGTCGTGTTGCATGGTTTTCCAAGGCAAGAAAGGGAAAAGGTCCGAGTCAGAAATCGCTATCGCTCAAAAGCGCAATGCCGCGCTTGTGGGCAGCCGCAATCTGGGCCGGATCAAAGGTTGCCAGCGGCAAGCGCAACGACTGCGCCAGCCACAGGTATGCAGCGTCATACACGGGCAAGCCCGTATCCAGCGCCACGTCCAGCACGGCTTTGTGCTGGGCCGGTGCCAACTCGTGCAACTCCACACGGTGGCGAATCGCTTCCAGTACGCCCCACAACCCTTCGACCGAGGTCTGGGGAATGCGCCCATGATTGACGCCCGAGGCAATCAAGTTACCGCACTCCCACTGCCAGACATTAGGGGCTTGAGGATCAACCTCATGTCGGCGAATGCGGGTGTACAGGCGCTGGGTGTGCGCACTGGCATGGTCCGGCAGCAACCAGGCAGAAGTCACAGACGCATCCAAGACAAAAGCTGTCATGCGTTGCTCCGCCCTGCTTGGCGCAGATCAGCGACGGTTTTTGTTGCTGATGACGCCTTCACGGTCTGCTGCAGAACCTGAATTTGTTCCAACTCTCGGGCAATCTGCTCGTCGGTAATCACCGGCCTGCGGCGCACGGGCAGCATGCGCACCACTTCTTTGCCGTGGCGTGTAATGCGCACTTCCTCCCCTGCTTCGACCAATTCGATCAAAGCAGAAAAGCGGGTCTTGGCTTCGTAGATACCGACAGATTGCATGGAGGTGAAATAAAAAATCTGGCCAGAACCAGATGTTCAGACCAGATTTTAGCATTCTGACCAGAACTTTGCAGTTCTGGCCTGTTTTCTCAGAGGGATTAATCCGCGCGGTAGTTCGGCGCTTCCTTGGTGATTTGCACGTCGTGCACGTGCGACTCACGGATACCGGCCGCAGTGATTTCCACAAACTCGGCCTTTTCGTTCATTTCCTTGATGGTCTTGCAGCCGCAGTAGCCCATGGAAGCACGGATGCCGCCAGCCATCTGGTACACGATGGACACCATCGAGCCCTTGTAAGGCACGCGACCTTCAATGCCTTCGGGCACCAGCTTGTCGGCAGTAGGGTTACCAGTGGAAGACTCTTGGAAGTAGCGGTCAGCCGAACCTTGCTGCATGGCACCGATCGAGCCCATACCGCGGTAGCTCTTGTACGAGCGGCCTTGGTACAAAATTACTTCACCAGGGGCTTCTTCGGTACCAGCAAACATGCCGCCCATCATGATGGTAGAAGCGCCTGCGGCCAGTGCCTTGGAGATATCGCCCGAGAAGCGGATACCGCCGTCACCAATCAAAGGCACGCCTGTGCCCTTGAGGGCTTCAGCCACATTGGAGATCGCCATGATCTGGGGCACGCCCACACCGGCCACGATACGTGTGGTGCAAATCGAGCCAGGGCCAATACCAACCTTCACCGCATCAGCGCCCGCTTCCACCAATGCCAACGCGGCAGCACCGGTCGCGATATTGCCGCCAATCACGTCGATCTGAGGGTAGTTTTGCTTGACCCAACGCACGCGGTCGATCACACCCTTGGAGTGGCCGTGCGCAGTATCCACCACGATGGCATCAACACCGGCCTTGGCCAGCAATTCCACACGCTCTTCCGTGCCTGCGCCCACACCCACGGCAGCCGCTACACGCAGACGACCTGCGGAATCACGGGCAGCGTTGGGGAAGTTGGTTTGCTTGTTGATGTCCTTGACGGTAATCAGGCCCTTGAGTTCAAAGGCGTCATTCACGACCAGCAGGCGCTCGAGCTTGTGCTTGTTGAGCAAAGCTTTGGCTTGTGCAGGGGTGGTCCCGTCTTTTTCGTTGACGGTGATGAGCTTTTCACGGGGCGTCATGATCTGGCTGACCTTGACGTCATAGCGTGTCTCAAAGCGCACATCGCGGCTGGTGACAATACCTACGACCTTGCCGCCGTCGCACACGGGGAAGCCCGAAATACCACGCTCTTCGGACAGTTGCAGCACTTGCAGCACGGTGTGCTCAGGCGTGATCACGATGGGGTCGTGCACTACACCGGATTCGTGGCGCTTGACCTTAGACACTTCAGCCGCTTGCTCTTGGGCTGTCATGTTCTTGTGGATCACGCCAATACCGCCTTCTTGGGCAATGGCAATCGCCAAGCGCGCTTCCGTCACCGTGTCCATGGCCGCAGAGACCAAAGGCAGGTTCAACGTGATGTTGCGTGTGAACTGGGTGGAGAGAGAAACGTCCTTGGGCAGGACTTCGGAGTAGGCGGGAACGAGCAGAACGTCGTCAAAAGTCAGTGCTTTTCCGAGAAGGCGCATTGTGAAGGCTCCAAAAGAAAGATTGTAGCTTTCTGCGGGAAACCGCACCATTGCAGCGGATGAAGAAACTGAGTAAGTGAGGACTACGCCTAGTCAGGAAAACAGCAATAAACCAATGAAATCAATGCCTTCAACGGCCTAATGCTTGAATCAATATCCAGCTTTGCTGTGTGCGCGGCGGGCTTTGAATAAACCTGCGCTGCGTGCGCCCTGCTGTGCGAAACGCTCACGGCGCGCTACCTTGGGATCAACTTTGAGCGGCTGGTACAGCTCCACACGGTCACCATTGGCAATGGGGTGCTCAGCCTCCAGACGGCGCCCCCAAACCCCGCAGTCATGAAAATCTTCCAGCGACAGACCGCAAGCCTTTACTGCATCACGCAGAGTGGCTCCTTGAGGCAACTGCACGCGCCGCTCTTGCACCTGCGCGTGGCGATCGGCCCACACGACGTCGACCGTGAGCATGTCCGCAGTCTCAGCCATAGACTTTCTCAGCGCGCTTGATAAACGCATCCACCATAGAGTTGGCAATGCGGTCAAAAATGGGCCCAATCAGCGCGGCAATGGCCATGCTGTCAAAGCCGTAATCCAGTTGCAACTCCACTTTGCAAGCGCGCTGCGTGCCGTCACCCACGGGGTGAAACATCCAGTGACCTTCCAAGCGCGAGAAAGGTCCTTTGACCAATCGCATACTGATCTTGTGCTTGCCTTCATGAACGTTGCGCGTCACAAAAGACTTCTTCAACGCTCCCATGGACATGCCTACCTCCGCCATCATGCCGCGCTCATCGTGCTCCAGCACTTTGGTGTGCGAACACCAGGGCAAAAATTCTGGATAGCTCGCTACGTCGGCCACTAGAGCAAACATTTCTTCAGGGCTATACCAAATAAGAACGGACTTGTTGACGTGTTTCATGAAAGCGGAACCAGCACAGCACAACCCTGGGGCCTTGGAGGCCCATCCGGCTGGCGTGGTCTGGAGAAACTAGAATGGCTGTTCTGCGGGAGAGCGCCCATTGTAGGTAGAGCCCGGCAACTGCGGGTCCCCCGCCCTGAAAGACCCATGGCAAAAAAACCAGAAACACCATCCCGCATTGCGGAGAACAAAAAAGCGGCGTTCAACTATTTCTTTGAAGAACGCCATGAAGCCGGCATCGTGCTGCACGGCTGGGAAGTGAAGGCGCTGCGCAGCGGCAAGGCCCAGATCAGCGAAGGCTACGTCATCATCAAAGAAGGCGAGCTGTACCTGATCGGCTGCCAGATTCAGCCGCTCAAAACGGCCTCGACGCACGTCAGCCCCGATGCTGCGCGCATCAAAAAGCTGTTGATGAAGAAAGACGAGATCCGTCGGCTCATCGGCAAGGTGGAGCAAAAAGGCTACACCTTGGTGCCCACCAAGCTGTACTGGAAAAATGGCTTGGTCAAGTGCGACGTGGCCCTGGCCAAGGGCAAGGGCGAGCACGACAAGCGTGACGTCATTCGCGACCGCGAAGGCAAGCGCGAAGTCGAGCGCGCGATGAAAAGCCGCAACCGTTAAGC
>JBJEZV010000285.1:0-3943 GCA_051887595.1 Comamonas sp. | reverse complement strand
GCGCGCCCACTCCAGCACGCTGTCTTCCACGGTAATGGTGACGTTCTTCATGCAGCTCAGTCTACACGAATTTCGTGTGACACGAAGTTCGTGTCACGTGTAATGAACCCATAATTAATCATTATTTAATATCATTTAATAAAAAATGATTGTTTGTTCAGATTAATAAAGCATGCTGGAATTACGCAATCCTTTGTTTTGAGACTCGTATGAACAGCAAAAAAAACCCCAACTACTTGCGTATTGCTACCGAGGAAGCATTTGCTACACCAGACCAGATTGATATCTATGAACACATCTTGTCAAAAGATGATGCCGATGCTGGTTTTCGTGGACTGATGGGTTTTTACATGAGCAGCAAGAGTGAACGTGCACAGCACATCATGCGCACGCTCACAGATATGGACGATCTGCGCTTGAAGCATATGGACGATGCTGGCGTGGATGTACAGGTGTTGGCGCTGACCTCCCCAGGCGTCCAAGTGATGGACGATGCGGTGGCCGTCGAATGCGCGCGCCAATCAAACGACTTTTTGGCTGCAGCCATTCAGCGCCACCCCACCCGCTTGGCAGGCATGCTGGCCGTGGCACCGCAAAATCCAGCCGAAGCCGCCAAAGAAATCGCTCGTGGCGTCAGTACGCTGGGCATGAATGCAGTGGTGATCAATTCGCACACCAAGGGCGAGTACCTGTCGGACACCAAGTTCTGGGAAATTTTTGAAGCAGCAGAGGCTCACGACGCGCCGATTTATCTGCACCCCAACGCTTTACCCCAACAGATGTATCCGCTGTTCAAGGAATGCGGCTTGGACGGTGCCATCTATGGTTTTGGTGTGGAAACCGGTTTTCATGCTTTGCGCTTGATCACCTCGGGCGTGTTCGACCGTTTCCCCAAACTGCAAATCATTTTGGGGCACATGGGCGAGGCGCTGCCGTTCTGGGCGTACCGCCTGGACTATATGCACGCCGCCACCGTGCGTTCGCAGCGCTATGACAGCGTCAAGCCGCTGAAAAAAAAGCCCAGCGACTACTTGAAGGAAAACTTCCACATCACCAACAGTGGCGTGGCATGGGAACAGGCGATCAGGTTCACCCAAGAGTTCATGGGTGCAGATCGCGTGATGTACGCCATGGACTACCCTTACCAGTACGCCCCCAACGAAGTGGACGTGCTCGATGCCATGAATATTTCGATGGACGACAAGAAGAAGTTCTTCGAAGACAACGCCAAGAAGCTCTTTAAGCTCAAGATGTAAGGATCGAGAGGCGGCACATCGCCTCTCCCCAAGGAGACAAAACAATGCAACGACGTCATTTCATCCAAACCGGTGCAGCTGCCCTGTTGACCACGGCGTTCCCCATGGCTAGTTTTGCGCAGGCCAATACCGTCAAGATCGTTATTCCCTTTACGCCCGGCACCACCCCGGACACCATGGCCCGCGTAATGAGTCCGGTCATGCAAGAGAAACTGGGCAAAGCGGTCATCGTGGAAAACAAACCCGGCGCTTCGGGTTTGATTGGCATTCGCCAAGTGTTTAACTCCAACGACCCGCTGTCGATCCAGATCATTTCCTCCACTGCTTTAGCCATTCCCTTGTTCTACAAGAATGCAGGGTTTGACATCATCAACGAGTTTGTGCCCATCACCCATGTGGCATCGAGCTCGTTCGTCTTGGCGGTCAATTCCAGCGTACCAGCTAGCAATCTGCAAGAATTCATTCACTGGTCCAAAAGCAACACCAGCAGCTACTACGCATCGCCCGGTATTGGCACGCACCACCATTTGTTTATGGAGTTGCTGCTGCAAAAACTCGACCTGCAAATGGAGCATGCGCCGTACAAAGGCTTTGGTCCAGCCCTGAATGATTTGATGGGCGGCCAAGTCAGCGCCATGTTCATTCCGATTCAAGTCGCAGCGGCGCAAAAGGCAACAGGGCGCATCAAGATCATCGGTGGCTCTTTGCGCGATCGGCACCCGCAATTCCCGGACATTCCCAGCTTGCACGAGCAAGGTGCTCAAGGCTTTCATGCTGATCCTTGGTATGCCGTATGGGGCTCACCCAAGGTATCGGCACAGCAAGCCAAGGAATATCGTGATGCCTGCTTAGACGCATTTGCAGATCCTGCCGTTGCCAAGAACTTTAGCGACCAAGGCTTGATCATCAAGCCCAGCACGCCCGAAGAACTCAAAGCCATCGCACAACGCGAATTCCAGATGTGGTCTGAAGTGGTGAAAAAAGGCAATATTCGCTTAGAGTAAGCCCACAGAGAAGCGCCCATCAAGCAAAAAGCCAATCCCGAGGATTGGCTTTTTTATTGCAACTGGGTTTGTAAGAAGCTGACAAATGCTTTGGAGGCCAACGACAGGGTTCTGCCCTTGCGTTGGTACAGGCTCAATCGGCGGATCGCAGCCGGTTCGCGCAAAGCCAAGCCTTTTAAACCAAACGATTGCGCCAATGGACGCACATATTCGGCAGCGAACGTCACACCCAATCCGGCTTGTGCCATGCTCAACGCCGCCATGATGCCGCCCACCGACTTGTGTTGGGCCAAATCGAGCTTGCCAGCATCTACCCCCTGACTACGCAAATGTTCGAGTACTGCCGGAATGATCGTGGTATTGAAGTCCATCGCAGGCAAGATCAATTCCGCCTCAATCACCTCTTGCCACAGCACCTCAGATTTCTGTGCCCAAGCACTTCCTTGGGCACACCATAACAAAATCGGGCTTTCAATCAGCAGCGTTTTCTCAATGGCCTCAAACGCAGTACTGCCCTCCGCAAAATCCGGCGCAATGCAAAAGTCCACCTCACTGGTCTTGAGTGCCATGCCCATTGTCGAGGGCATATGCACTTGCAGACGCACTTCAATATGGGGGTGCAGCAATTTGAATTGTTTGATGGCTGGAACCACTAGCGAGCAAGCAGCAGCCTCTGTGGCTCCCACACGCACCACCCCGGTTTTCAGGTTGGCAATATCCGCCGCATTGATCAATAGCTGCTCGAACTCATCGAGCAACTTGTGCGTCAACTGATAAAAATAAACGCCTGAATCGGTCAGATGCACATTGCGCGTGTTGCGATCAAAAAGCTTAAAACCAATTTCGCTCTCCAGCTCTTTGATCAATGCGCTCACCGCCGATTGCGTGGTGTGCAGCAGCTTGGCAGCTTGGGTGAAGTTGGATTCACGCGCAACCACCAAAAAACACTTCAATTGTTTGATCGAAACATTCATGGTGACCTAACCTAATTAAAGCAAAGGCTCCATAACTCAGATAGCGATTATTTCAATCGCATTTCAGCCGCACGCGCGTGGCCTTGCAGGCCTTCGCCGTAGGCCAACTCGGCCGCGATCTTGCCCAGCACTTGCGCGCCTTGTTCGCTCACTTCAATCAACGAGCTGCGCTTTTGGAAGTCGTAGACGCCCAAGGGGGAGGAAAAACGCGCCGTACCGCTGGTGGGCAGCACGTGGTTGGGGCCTGCGCAGTAGTCGCCCAGCGATTCGCTGGTGTAAGCGCCCAAGAAAATGGCGCCTGCGTGTTTCAGCAAAGGCTCCCATTTGTGGGGATCGTTGCTGGAGACTTCCAGGTGTTCGGGCGCAATGCGGTTGGAAATGGCGCAGGCCTCTTCCATGTTTTTGGTGAGAATCAACGCGCCCCGGCCATTGAGGCTCTTGGCAATGATCTCTTTGCGTGGCATCTCGGGCAGCAAACGGTCAATCGACGCTTGCACCGCATCGATATAAGCAGCATCCGGGCACAACAAAATGGATTGCGCCAGTTCATCGTGCTCGGCCTGGCTGAACAGGTCCATCGCCACCCAGTCAGGCGGTGTCGTGCCATCGGCCAGCACCAAGATTTCCGAAGGGCCAGCAATCATGTCGATGCCTACCAAGCCAAAGACGCGCTTTTTGGCGCTGGCCACATAGGCATTACCGGGGCCAG
>JBJEZV010000284.1:0-3951 GCA_051887595.1 Comamonas sp. | reverse complement strand
GAACCTGCTCACCAATACCTTCACCAATTCAGAGATGCTGGCCAGCATGAATGGCTTGAAACCGGGCGATCCACTACTGACGCCCGAATCTCTGGCGTTGATGATTCCAGCCGACCAGCACGAGCGTTTGGGTGCGGCCATTCAACGCTGTGCGCAAGATGGCACTTCTTACACCATTGACGTGGAACATAAACGCCCTGAAGGCGGCAGCTTTCCCGCGCGTATTCGAGGTCAGGCCTTCCGCGATAGCGACGGCAACATCACCATGTTGCATGGCACGCTGCAAGACCTCAGCGAGCTGGTAGAGGCCGACCAGCGCCTGCAAACCCTGGCCGACAACCTGCCCAATGGCGCGATTTTCCGTTGCGAGCAGACCCAGGAGGGCAAGCTCTTTTTGCGCTATGTCAGCGCGGGCATTCAGCAATTGGTGGGTGCCAGCGCAGACACATTTTTGGGCGACCAGCGTGCCTTTACCGCGCGCTTGCACCCGCAAGACATCCAAAGTTTTTTTGATGGTGTGCAGCACAGCTTGCGCCAGTGCTCCCCGTTTGACCTGGTTACCCGTGTGCGCCATATGGACGGCCATTACCGCTGGATGCGTGCCCGCGCTGTTCCGCGCCGCACCCAACACGGCATGATCTGGGAAGGCATTTTGCTGGACGTCACCGCCGAATACGAAACTCAGCAAAGCTTGCGATTGGCCAAAGAAGCAGCAGAAGCTGCTGAGCGTGCCAAATCTGAATTTCTGGCCACCATGAGCCACGAAATCCGCACGCCCATGAACACCGTCATTGGCATGACGCAGCTGCTGCAGCAAACCCCTATGTCGGCCAAGCAGCGCAATTACCTGGACAAGGTTGCGCTCTCAGCCAACGCTTTGCTCAAAATCATCAACGACATCCTCGACTTCTCCAAGCTCGAAGCCGAGATGCTGCACATTGATCCCGTGGACTTTCAGCTCGATGAGCTGTTGGAATCGGTGGCCACCGTCACTGGCCTGCGTGCTGAGCAAAAAGGTGTGGAGATTGTCTACAACATCGCGCCCAATGTGCCGCGCCACCTGCACGGCGATGTCCAGCGACTAGGCCAGATACTGACCAATCTGGTGAGCAATGCCGTCAAGTTCACCGAGCGTGGCGAAGTCGTTATCAGCATGCGAGCCGAACCTGCTAGCACTGCGCCCGCCTCGCGTGATTGCATGCTGCATGTCAGCGTGCGCGACACGGGCATTGGTATCCACCCAGAGCACATGGCCTTGCTATTTCAGCCATTTACCCAAGCCGAGGCCCATATCAGCCGCCGCTTTGGTGGCACAGGCCTGGGCCTGGCCATCTCGCACAAGCTGGTGCATCTCATGGGGGGCGACATCGAGGTCGACAGCGAGCTGGGGCGCGGCAGCACCTTTAGTTTCCATGTGCGCGTGCAAGCCCAGGCGCTGCATGTGGAGCCCAAGAACCTGATGGCGCCCGACTACCGCGTGCTGGTGGTGGATGACAACCTGATGGCGCGCGAGATTCTCTCCAATATGGTCAGTGGCTTTGGCCTGGAATGCACCACCGCCAGCAATGGCACGGATGCCTTGCAGGAGCTGCACACGGCCAACCGCATCCAGCGCCCTTACCAGCTGGTGCTCATGGACTGGCAAATGCCCGGCATGGATGGGCTGACGGTGGCTGAGCACATCCGCAACGATCAAGAGCTCTCCACCACGCCAGCGATGCTCATGGTGACGGCCTATTGCCGCGATGAAGTAGCGGAGCGTGTCGCCCAGTTGCAGCTGCAGGGTTTATTGATCAAGCCTGTCACTGAGTCGGTGCTGTTCAATGCCATGCAAGAGGCCTTGCAGAGCCACAACCACAAGGACGGTCTGCACATCCGCAATGTATCGCCCAGTGACCGACTGCAAACACCTGCGTCGCTGGCAGGGCGCCGCATTTTGGTGGTTGACGATAACGCGCTCAACCGCGAAGTGGCGCAGGACTTTTTGGAGCTGGCCAACGTGGAGGTCACCACTGCCAGCAGCGGCCCAGAGGCCTTGCGCATCATGGAGCAAAAAGCGTTTGATGCTGTCTTGCTCGATGTGCAAATGCCCGAAATGGATGGCCTAGAGGTAGCGCGCCGCATCCGGCAACATCCTCAGTGGAAAGACCTACCTGTGTGGGCTCTGACGGCACAAGCCCGTGTGGAAGACCGGCAGGCCATTTTGGACAGTGGCATGCACGGTCAGCTGACCAAGCCCATCAACGCCCAAGTGCTCTACAGCACCTTGGCCCAAGCGCTGGAGCAAACCCCGCGCTGCCATGTATCGGGTGCTGCAAGCGCGCTGCGCCCTCAACAAGCCAGCGGCATTGCACAAATACTGGAAGGCCAGCAAGAGCGCATGCAGCGCTTGCTGCGCGCTTTCATTCGTGACTTTGACGCATCGCCGAAGCACATGCAGCAGCTGTTCGCCCAGCAAGACTGGAAAGCATTGGGCATGATGGCCCATACATTGAAGGGCTCCCTAGGTTATTTGGACCAACCGACGGCCATGCAAGCCATGGAAAGTCTGGAATGGGCGTGCAAGCACGAGCAAGCTACGCAGACGATGACGGATGCTGCCGCACAGCACCTGCGCCGTGTGCTGCAACACATTCACCAACAGCTCGAAGCAGCTGCGCCCTCCGCGCCCGCAGCAAGTCAAGATGCCTCGGCGCTCAATACGGCGCAATTGCTGCAGTGGCTGGAACAAGCCATCCCCTTGGTCCAGCGCGGCGACTACGCAGGCATGCGGGTGCTGGAACAACTCGAAGCCGGCTTGCGCGGCAGTCCGCTGCACGGCATAGCTGCGCGGGCTCTGGCGCTGGCCGAAGACCTGGAAAATGCAGCGGCCTGCGACTGTCTGCACACACTGCGCACGCAGCTGCAGACCCACGCCACCACATCTGGACACCAAACATGAGCTTTGCTTCCAACGTCCTGCGCGACACCGCCGTCTCTATCTTGATCGTTGACGATGAACGCCTGAACCGCGCCACTCTGGCAGAGTTGCTGCAACCGCACTACCAGGTGTTGCTGGCCAAAAACGGCACCAGCGCACTGGAGATGGCGCGCAACGAGCGCTCGCACCTGGGCCTGATCTTGCTGGATGTGAGCATGCCCGGCATGAATGGCTATGAAGTTCTGCAACAACTGCGCGCGGATGAGGCCACCGCCCACATTCCGGTGATTTTCATCACCGGCCAAAGCGACGAGGCCGCCGAAGAGTACGGCCTGCGCCTGGGTGCGGCCGATTACGTCTCCAAACCCATTCGCCCTGCCGTGCTGCAAGCACGCGTGAAAAATCAGATTGACCTGTTTTTGCGCAAGCGCGAACTTGAGCGCCTGGCCTTGGCCGATGGTTTAACAGGGCTGGCCAACCGCCGCCACTTTGATGAAGCCTTGGACCATGCCTATCGCCGCTGCCAGCGCTCGGGCGAATACTTGGGGCTGGCGCTGATCGACATTGACCACTTCAAGCAGTTCAACGACCGCTACGGCCACATGCAAGGTGACGATGCCTTGCGCGCCGTGGCCCAAACCATGCGCCAGCACGCCCAGCGCGCAGGCGATCTGGCTGCACGCTACGGCGGCGAGGAGTTCGCCTTCGTGAACATGGGACAAAAAGACACCATGCCTCAGTTGGTCGAAAACTTTCGCGTGGCGATTTACAACCTCGGCATTGCGCATGCGGCCTCCCCCATGGGCCAGCTGACCGTGAGCGCGGGCGTGGTGGTGTGCAGCCCCACGCTCTCACGCAGCTTGAGTGATTTGCTCAACCAGGCCGACCAGCTGCTCTACCAAGCCAAGACCGACGGGCGCAACCGCGTACAGCTGCAAGTGCTGGAATAAGCACGCTCTATGCGCAGCACCCTCTGCCGCCTCAGACGTTGTGTGCTTCGCGCCAGTCTGTGGTGGTGCTGCAGCACAGCT
>JBJEZV010000283.1:0-3960 GCA_051887595.1 Comamonas sp. | reverse complement strand
TACCAGGGCAAGGAACTGAAGTTCGGCCCCGACTACCTGATCCCCACACCGTTTGACACCCGCTTGATCCTGCGCATTGCACCGGCCGTGGCCAAGGCCGCTGCCGAGTCTGGCGTGGCCACACGCCCCATTGAAGACATTGAGGCTTACCGCGAAAGCCTCTCGCGCTTCGTCTACCAAACCAGCATGTTCATGCGCCCCGTGTTTGCCGCCGCCAAGGCCAATGTGCAGCGCGTGGCCTACGCCGAAGGCGAAGACGAGCGCGTGCTGCGTGCCGTGCAAGTGGTGGTGGAAGAAGGTTTGGCCAAGCCCATTTTGATTGGCCGCCCTGCCGTGATCGAAGCGCGCATTGCCAAGGCGGGTTTGCGCCTGCAGTTGGGCGTGGATGTGGACATCTGCAACCCTGAAGACGACCCACGTTTCCGCCAGTACTGGGAAACCTACCACCGCCTGATGGGCCGTGACGGCATCACGCCCGAAGGCGCCAAGGCTGCGGTGCGCCGCTCCAACACCATCATTGCGGCTTTGATGGTGCACTTGGGTGATGCCGATGCCATGTTGTGCGGTCTGGTCGGTCGCTTTGACCGCCACTTGGCGCACATTGAGGAAGTGCTGAGCAAGCAAGCTGCTGTGGAGCAGATGGCCACCGTCAATGCGGTCATTTTGGAAGGCCGCACGCTGTTCATCGCTGACACCTACATCAACGAAGACCCAACCGCTGCCGAGCTGGCGCAAATCGCCAAGATGGCGGCCGACGAAGTGGCCCGCTTCGGTTTGCCTGCGAAGGTGGCCTTCCTGTCGCACTCCAACTACGGCTCCTCCACCCGCAAGTCAGCACTGAAGATGCGCGAGGCGCGCAACCTGTTTGCTGCGGCCAACCCCGGCATCGAATGCGACGGTGAAATGCATGGTGACGCGGCACTCGACGAAAACGTGCGCAGCCGCTCGCTGTTGGAAACCAGCCTGACCGGCGAAGCCAATGTGCTGATCTGCCCGAACCTGGACGCTGCCAACATTTTGTTCAATGTGCTCAAGACCACGGCCGCCCACGGCACCACCATTGGCCCTATCTTGATGGGAGCTGCTGCATCGGCCCACGTGCTGACCCCTTCGTCGACTGTGCGCCGCGTGGTCAATATGACGGCACTGGCTGCGGCCCAGGCTCAGACCTTCAAGGCCTGAATCACAAGGCTTTCGCCCTTGGCCTGTTGCTCAGGCCAATGAAACCAAGGCCCTTGGAGATACATGCTCCAAGGGCCTTTTTCTTAGCGCAGTGCATGTTTAGGCGCTTCAAGCAGCTAAAAACTATGAATAACAGAGCTATTAGCCTTTGAGTAGCCTTGATTTCAAATACTTTTGTATTGGAAACTGTTGATATACCAAGGCTGGTAGCTCTTTTTATTGAATTTCTATGACCCTTCCACACCATTTGGTTCGCATTGAAACGCGCGATCTCTCCCAAGCCAAACCCGGCCAACCCAGCCGCCCGCTGCGCGGCAACACCACCTACCGCACGCTAGAGAGCTTCAGTGCGGCGCACGGAGCGCTTTCCAGCGGCGTCTGGGAAGCCACCGCGGGCGCCTTTCGCTCGCTGTGCGCTGGCTATGTGGAGTTTTGCCACATCTTGGAAGGCAGCTGCCGCGTGGTGGATCCCGACGGCACCGTCCACCACTTCCAAGCTGGCGATAGCTTTGTGCTGCCTGAAGGCTTCAATGGGCACTGGGAAGTGGACGAGCGCGTCAAAAAGGTGTTTTTCATCGCCAACACACCTGCCGCTGAAGCACATTCAGTCACCTAATTGCGCTCGTGCGGTGCACGTATTGAGTAACTATGTGAAGTACATATTTTCCATGCTGCATTGCAGCATTTTTCACATAACAAAACAAGCACTTGCACTCTGAAAAAATCACCCACTTCTACGTGTTATCCACAACAGCTATTTCAGATTTGTTCTGAATCAAGACCACTCTTATAAAAGACTAAGGGTTAGTATTTACGGGTAAGCACCAATTTCATGCGGTCTGCACCGTCATGGAACGCCCGCGATCAACCGAGAAGTCTCAGACTTTCCCACAAGGAGTGGACATGTTCAGAAGAACCGTTTTGGCAGCAAGTGCTGCATTGGCAATGACCGCTGGTTTGCCCGCTTTTGCGCAAGCCAAGGATGCCTGGCCCGTCAAAACCATTACCTTGATTCAGCCCTATGCCCCCGGCGGCACCAGTGACATGCTGGCGCGCATCGTGGCGTTGGAGCTGGAAAAGCGCATTGACGCCACCGTCATCGTGGAAAGCAAGCCCGGCGCCAACGGCAATATCGCGACGGCCACAGTCAGCCGTGCCAAACCCGATGGCGGCACCTTCTTGGTCGGCTCTAGCAGTCCTGTGGTGATCTCGCCTACGCTGTACAAAAGCGTGCCTTACAACCCCAAGACCGACCTGACTCCCATCACACCGATTGCCAAGGCTCCGTTCCTGCTCGTGACAGGTGCCACATCGGGCATTAACAGCGTAGATGAGTTGGTCGCACAGATCAAAGCCGACAAGGTGAACTTTGGCTCGGCTGGCGCTGGCTCGCCCCAGCACATCATTGCTGAGATGTTTCACATGCAAGCCAAGGTCAAGTCGCCCCACATCCCCTACAAGGGTTCAGCGCCTTTGATCATCGCGCTGATGGCCAACGAAGTGCAGTACGGTATCGACAACCCTGTGCCGCTCAAGCCCCAGATTGATGGCGGCAAGATCAAAGCCCTGGCCATCACCAGCAAGCACGCATCGCCCAAATTCCCGGGCGTCAAGAGCCTGCATGAGCTGGGCTATACCGACTTTGAGGTCGAACCCTGGTACGGCATGATTGGCTCCAAAAACCTGCCCAAGGAACTGGCCGAACGCATGAACGGCTATGTGCAAGACATCCTCGCGCAAGACCACGTCAAACAAAAAATCTCCGCCTTGGGTGCAGAAGCCTATGGTTTGAGCACCAGTGAGTTTGCCCAACTCATCGACGCCGATATCCAGAAATGGGGCGCTGCCGTGAAAGCCTCCGGCGCCACCGCCGACTAAAACGTTGAGCCCACAAAAAAGCCGCTGGCCATCTCAGCGGCTTTTTTTATGTAGCAATGCGCGGCGTGGTGCGCACATCCGCGCCAGTCTGTGACTTAGGCTGAAAGATGCCGCGTCAGCGCCGCTACGGCATCATGCGCATTCATGGCCTGCGCGCATGCCAGTGCCGTTGTGCCCTGGGCATCGGCTTGATCGATCTTGGCACCGCGCTCCAGCAGCAACTCCACAATCTCCACACGGTTGAACATGGCAGCAAACATCAGCGGTGTGCGTCCATCTGGTGATGGGCCATCTACAGCAGCGCCATAGTCCAACAGCAAACGCACCATCTCCACATCGCCCTTAAAGGCTGCGCCAGCTAATGGCGTTTGGCCACGGCCATTGGACACCTGTGCATCTGCGCCATGTTCCAGCAACACCTTCGCCGCAGCATGGTGGCCGTAATAGCTGGCCAGCATCAGCAAGCTATCGCCCTTGGCATTGCACAAAGTGGCAGGCAAACCGTTCTCCAGCCACAAGGCCAACTGCTCCGCCTGCCCTTGCCGCGCCGCATCAAACACACGCTCCGCAAATTCTAGGGTGGCGTCATCCAGCGAAGGGCGATCCGTCATGCTCAGTTCCTTATCTTGGTTCACTGCGATAGGGCAGCTCAACTAGTGTATTCAATAGCAGTTGATTTATTAGAACTAAAAATCAATAGCTTTTATTTAAATTCATAATTTGCATGAGATAGCACCTGACAGCCAACTTGCAGCAGCCATTGCCGGTTATCCATCACGTGACATTTCCGCGTGTAGAATACACAGCCTCGGAGGTTTGGGTGAGTGGTTTAAACCAGCAGTCTTGAAAACTGCCGAAGGAGTGATCCTTCCGTGAGTTCGAATCTCACAGCCTCCGCCA
>JBJEZV010000282.1:1649-3998 GCA_051887595.1 Comamonas sp. | reverse complement strand
AACGACTGGTGCGGACAAATAATCTGCACCACGCTTTGAAAAGCAGAGCTGCTGGCCTTTGTGCTGCTTTGTTTTGCAAGTGATAGAACTTGCAAAATAAGGCGGTTCTAAGGCTAGTAGCTCTTTTTTTAGGATTTATTCAGTAAATGCTGGAAAAGTTGGCGCTCACTGTGGGTGTCCAGGCATTCCCGGCAAAAAGCGTCGTTGTTGGGTGATGCAGCATCGTCGAGCGCCACCAGCCGCAGCCACGGACGCAGTTGCTGCGCCTGTTGCGCTGCGTTGCCATAGAGCATCTGCACCTGCCATGCAGCGCTGCTGGGGTGTGAGAGTCTCTGGCGCCATTGGCTTTCCAATTGCTGCTGCGCTGCATCGGGTTGGGGCAGCAGGGCCCACACAATGCATGGGCGTGGTGCTTGGGCCTCAGCCTCTGAGAAGGTGGGTGGATCAGGCCATTGCAGCACCGGTTGCAGACCGTGTAGCCCCACACCTTGGCGTGCTGCGGCGTGCAGCAGCTGGGCGCAGTGCGCTGCGCTGGCACACAGCAAGTAGCGAAGGGAGGGTGTGTTGGAAGCAGTCATCTGCGCAGCAGGCTACAGGAAAGCGGCTGCCTTTATCACGCAACCACCGGCGTGTGGTACAGCCCTTAGCGGCGATTAGTTGCGCATAATTTGCACAAAAATCTCATTGGGCTTGACCATGCCCAACTCGTAGCGTGCTTTTTCCTGGATCATGTCTTTGCCTTCGCGCAAGTCTTTGACTTCGGAGGCCAGACGTTCATTTTCTTTTCGCGCCAATTCATTGGCCGCGTGCAATTCATTGATTTGACCGCGCAATTCAGCCACGCGGTCCATGCTGCCCGCACCCAGCCACAGCTGGGCATGGGTGATGGCCAGCAAACAAAGCAAAACAACGGTGACGATGCGAGAAACCATGGTGCAAATTGAAAAAACGGGGCCGCGGTAGCCCCGTTTTTGTTGTCAGGCGCGAGCCCAGAGATTAACGCAGGTTGTAGAACGCGTCACGGCCAGGGTACACCGCCACATCGCCCAGATCTTCTTCGATGCGCAGCAGTTGGTTGTACTTGGCAATGCGGTCCGAGCGGCTCATGGAGCCGGTCTTGATTTGACCTGCATTCAGACCCACAGCGATGTCAGCAATGGTCGAGTCTTCCGTCTCACCGGAGCGGTGCGAGATGACCGCGGTGTAGCCAGCGCGCTTGGCCATTTCGATAGCAGCAAAGGTTTCGGTCAATGTGCCGATCTGGTTGATCTTGATCAGGATCGAATTGGCGATGCGCTTTTCGATGCCTTCCTTCAGGATCTTAGTGTTGGTCACAAACAGGTCGTCACCCACCAACTGCACCTTGCCGCCCAGACGCTCGGTCAGGACCTTCCAGCCTTCCCAGTCGCCTTCGTGCATGCCGTCTTCGATGCTGATGATGGGGTACTTGTCGCACCAGCCGGCCAGCATGTCAGTCCATTGGGCAGCGTTCAAGGTCATGTTGCCTTCGCCCTTGAGCACATACATGCCGTCTTCGTAGAACTCAGACGCTGCGCAGTCCAGGCCCAAAGCGATTTGCTCACCGGCCTTGTAGCCCGCAGCTTCGATGGCTTCGATGATCAGCTGGATCGCAGCTTCGTGGTTTTCCACGGAAGGCGCAAAACCGCCTTCGTCGCCCACGGCCGTGGACATGCCCTTGTCGTGAATGATCTTCTTGAGGGCGTGGAACACCTCAGCACCCCAGCGCACGGCTTCACGGAAAGTGGGGGCGCCGACGGGAATGATCATGAACTCTTGCAGGTCCAGCGAGTTGTTCGCGTGGGCGCCGCCATTGATCACGTTCATCATGGGCACGGGCAGTTGCACGCCGCCCATGCCGCCAAAGTAGCGGTACAGAGGCAGGCCAGCTTCTTCCGCAGCTGCGCGGGCCACAGCCATCGACACGGCCAGCATGGCGTTCGCGCCCAGGCGGCTCTTGTTGTCGGTGCCGTCCAAGTCGATCATGGTCTTGTCCAGGAACGCTTGCTCTGCAGCGTCCAGACCGATCACGGCCTGTGCGATTTCGCCGTTGATGTTGTCCACGGCCTTGAGCACGCCCTTGCCCAGATAGCGGCTCTTGTCGCCGTCACGCAGCTCGATGGCTTCGCGCGAACCGGTCGATGCGCCGCTGGGGACCGCTGCACGGCCCATCACACCCGACTCCAGCAGCACATCACATTCCACGGTGGGGTTGCCGCGGCTGTCCAGGACTTCACGTCCGACGATGTCAACGATTGCACTCATGATTTTTCCTTTTCAGGGTTTCTTAAAAAACTGGGCGTGCCACGCAGAGGCTTGTTGTTGTGTTGG
>JBJEZV010000282.1:0-1549 GCA_051887595.1 Comamonas sp. | reverse complement strand
GGCACGCCAATTTCGCGGCGCACCTTGGCCAGAATTTCCAGGCCCTTTTCCATGCCGGGGCCACGAAAGCTCGTGCCCGAGGAGCGGTTGGCCTTGTCAAAGCTGCTCTTGAACAGAAAGTTGATGCCCAGCTCAGAAGTAATTTCCTTGAGCTGACCTGCCACGTCCATCTGCAATTGCTCGGACTCGACCACGCAAGGGCCAGCAATCAAGAAGAAGCGCTTGTCCAGACCAACGTCAAAGCCGCAGAGTTTCATGGTGTTTCCTTCCGTGCATGCGCCATGCATGCTTCAAAAATCAAAGCTGTCAGCCTTGGTGTATCAAGTATTTCAGCATTAAATGATGCTGAAGTGGTTGATATTCAATGGCTGGCAGCTCCTTTTTTGCAGTTTATCGAGGTGCGATCCGCCGATTAGGCCTTTTTGCCCGACTTGGTTTGATCGTCCATCGCTGCCTTCACAAAGGCGTTGAACAGCGGGTGACCATCCCAAGGGGTCGACTTGAACTCGGGGTGGAACTGCACGCCGATGTACCAGGGGTGCACTTCCTTGGGCAGTTCCACGATTTCGGTCAGCTGCTCGCGCTGGGTCAGCGCAGAGATCACCAGACCGGCTTCGCGCAGCTTGTCCAGGTACTGCACATTGGCTTCATAGCGGTGGCGGTGACGCTCGGTCACGACATCACCGTAGATGCTGTGGGCCAGCGTGCCGGGTTGCACGTCCGAAGACTGTGCGCCCAAACGCATGGTGCCGCCCAGGTCAGAGTTGGCGTCACGGGTCTTGATCGTGCCGTCCTCGTCCTTCCACTCGGTGATCAAGGCGATCACAGGGTTGGGCGTGTGGGGATCGAACTCGGTGGAGTTCGCGCCTTCCAGACCAGCCATGTGGCGGGCGTACTCGATGGTCGCCACTTGCATGCCCAAGCAGATGCCCAAGTAAGGCACCTTGTTTTCACGGGCGTACTTGGCGGTCGAGATCTTGCCTTCCACACCGCGCGAGCCAAAACCGCCGGGCACCAAAATCGCGTCGTACCTGGACAGCTCTTGCTTGGCGTTGGCGTCGGTGATGGTCTCGGAGTCGATGTGCGTGATCTTCACACGGGTATGGTTGCGCAAACCCGCGTGCTTCAAGGCTTCGTTGACCGACTTGTAGGCGTCCGACAACTCGACGTACTTGCCCACCATGGCCACTTGCACTTCGCCTTGGGGGTGTTCGGTTTCGTAGACCAAGTCGTCCCAACGCTTCAAGTTGGCAGGCGCGGTGTTCAGACGCAGCTTGTCGCAGATCAGGCCGTCCAAGCCTTGCTCGTGCAGCATGCGGGGCACCTTGTAGATGGTGTCCACATCCCACATGGAGATCACGCCCCACTCTTGCACGTTGGTGAACAGCGAAATCTTTTCGCGCTCTTCATCAGGCACAGCGTACTGCGCACGGCACAGCAGCGCATCAGGCTGGATGCCGATTTCGCGCAGCTTTTGCACCGTGTGCTGGGTGGGCTTGGTCTTGAGCTCGCCAGCCGCTGCAATGTAGGGCAGGTAGCTCAGGTGAAC
>JBJEZV010000281.1:0-4016 GCA_051887595.1 Comamonas sp. | reverse complement strand
GCCAGCTCTTCATTGGCTTGCACGCCAATGCCAACCACCACGGCATCACAAGCCAGTCGCTGGCCGTTGTGCAGCAACACAGCTTGAACTGCTCCTTGTGCATCGGCTTCAAAGCCGGCGACTGCAGCCCCCAAATGCAACTGCACGCCGCGCTCGCGGTGCAAGCTCTCGAAATGCGATGAAACCACTTCAGGCACGGAGCGTTGCAACACACGTGCTCCAGCCTCCACCACATCGACATGCAAACCGCGTTGCGTCAATGCACTGGCTACTTCCAAGCCAATAAATCCAGCACCAATCACGCAAACGCGCTGGGCTTTCGCCGCCATGGCTTGAATGGCCAAGCCATCTTCCAAGCTGCGCAACGTGTAGATGCCAGAGCGCACGCTTTCAGGCATGCTGATCTCGCGGCAACGTGCACCTGTGGCCAGCACCAACCAGTCGTAAGCCATGGTGCTGCCATCGTGGGTATGCACCGTTTTGGCCGCGCGATCAATGGACTCGATACGTGTGTTGAGCACCAACTCGATGCGCTGCTCTTCAAAGTACGCTGGCGCACGGATGGTCAATGCTTCAGGCGTTTGCTTGCCCAGCAACAAGCCTTTGGACAAAGGTGGGCGCTGATAAGGCGCAACCGCCTCATCGCCCACCAAGCGAATCCGCCCTTGATAGCCTTTGGCGCGTGCAGCATCGGCAACCTGTATACCGGCATACGAAGCACCGACGATCACCAGACCGGCTGTTTCCATGGTGCGTCCTTAGCTTTGCGTCTCAGGAATACCGACATGCATGCCATCCAGCGCATCGCTGATGACCACCTGGCAGCCCAGACGGCTATTCGGGCGGCGCTCACTGGCGACACCTTCAAGCAGCTCGCTTTCCATCTCGTCAGGTGCAGGCAACTGGTCGACAAAGCGTTCATCGACATAGACGTGGCAGGTCGCACAGGAGCAGCAGCCGCCGCATTCGCCGTCGATGCCGCGCACGTTATTGAGAATGGCCACCTCCATGAGGTTGCGGCCATTGACAGCGTCGATGGAACGCACACTGCCATCGAGCAGTTGATAATGAATCACAGGCATAACAGGCCTTTAGAAGAGATTGAAATATTCGCGGTGCTCCCACTCGCTAACTTCGAGGTTGAAGCGTTCCAACTCGGCGTTTTTGATGTGGCAGTAGTAGTTCACAAAGCGCTCGCCCAGGCATTCGCACAGGTAGCGATCGGCTTTCAGTCGAGCCATCGCATCTTGCAGCGAGCGTGGCAATTGCTCCGCATCGGTTTCGTAAGGCACATCCGCAGAAGCGCCAGGATCGATGCGATTGCGGATACCGTCGAGACCTGAAAATATTTGCGAGGCCAAGTACAGATAAGGATTGGCCGTAGGTTCGCCCAATCGGTTTTCCACGCGACTGCCGTTGTCACCCACTCCGCCCAATACCCGCAGCATCGCGCCGCGATTGTCCTTGGCCCAGGCCGCACGGTCTGGCGCCAGCGAGTGGCTGCGAAAACGGCGGTATCCATTGACAGTGGGGCTGGCCAGCAGCGTCGATGCGGCGCCGTGCTTGAGCAAACCTCCCAGATAGTGCATTCCCAAAGAGCTGAGGCTGTGTCCTTCTTGTTGCGGCACAAAAGCGTTTTGTCCCGTGGACTTGTCGCGCAAGGACTGGTGCAAGTGCCAGCCGCTCGAACAGACATTGGGGATCTTGGGTCGGCACATGAACGTAGCGTGCAGGCCTTCGCGAGCACACACCTGCTTGATCGCACTGCGCAGCAACACCATCAAATCGGCAGGCATCACACCCGCTGTTGGGCCAAAGGTCAGCTCAAACTGGCTGGGCCCCATTTCCACTTCCAGCGAACGCAGTGGCAGTCCCAGCACCAGCAGCGTGCTGCGCAGCAACTCCATGGTGGCGTCCATGCTGTCGTAGCGCTGCTCCGTCAAATACTGGTAGCCGTGCGACAGCAGGCTCACGTCTGGCGGCACACCTGGCTGCCCTGAATGGGCCAACCCCATGTTGCTGGCTTCACGCTTGAAAACGTGAAACTCCACTTCCAACCCAGCAACAAACTCGTAGCCCAAGGCATCGAGCTCACCTACCGCACGCTGCAAAATTTGGCGTGTTCCCAAAGGAGAAGGCTGTCCATTGGACAAGTAGGTGTCGCATAACAACCAACCCGTCTTGCGCGCCCAGGGCAGAACGCGAAAGGTGGTAGGGTCAGCCACCATGGTGAAATCCGCTCCACCCTGCATGCCATCGAAATCAAAACCGCCACCCGCGCTAAAGACGGGGAAAACGGTCTTGTGCGAGGTGTCCTTGGCGAGCAGCGTGCTCGTCATATTGACCCCGGAACGCAGCGCCGAGATGGCTTCGTCAGCCACCAGCGTCTTGCCACGCAAGATGCCATGCTGGTCAGCAAACGCAAAGCGCACCAGTTCGAGTTGCTCACCCCGAATACGGGCGATCACCTCTTGCGCCTGTCGTTCCTGTTCGGCCGTCAGCAGGCCGAAACGCTCTACAAAGCTCGCCATGGCGCGCTCCTTATCCTGCCAGACGCTGGCTGGCCCAGTCGGAGCCTTGGCGGCGCTTGAGGTCTGCATCCTCGCAATAGCTTGGCACGTTGGCGACCGCCGCAATGCCATCGATGGAAGGTGGACCGCTAAAGGTCTTGGCCTGCTCGGCATTGATCACCATGGGCAGCTCTTGCTTGCCTTCCAGGTTGTCTTCGATGGCTTTGACCAGCAGCTTGCGGTAGGCAATGATGCCCTTGTCCGTGGTGCCCAAGTGTTCACGTGTGCGGTCTTGGATGGGGCCTTGCGACTCTACCGCCCACTGGTCGTGAACGTTGATGTCCATGCCCATGCCGGTGTAGGTTTCGCTGGCCTGCTCTTTGACGCTATAGCCGTAGTTGTTGCGCTTGTTCTTGCGCGAGGTGTAGTTGGGCAGCTCGTACAACTCAAGACGCTGGTCACGCATTTGCTGCTTGTTCACAGGGCCGGTGAAGCTGGTGAAGATGGCGTACCAGTAGCAGTTCTCGTCATCAACGGGCACATGCCATTGCGAGATGGTCATCTCCGCGCTCATGGGAATCACAAACGCCTGCGGGAACACCACATTGGTCACGCGCACGTGGGTCTGCTCTTCACTCAGTTCACGCAAAGCCGTCAAACGCAGACCAAATGGTGCAGGCTGAACGTCGATGCTAGGGCGGTCAAACTCGCGCAACACCTTGGTGATGGGCATTTGGGAGTCGGCCGAAGCACCGCGGAATTGCTTGCCGTAGCTCTCCGACGTGTCTTCGTCTTGGAAGAAGCGGTGCAAGTACGAAGCATGTGCAGGGTCAATACCCACCTCCAGCGCCTGCAACCAGTTGCATTCAAACAAGCCTTTGAAAGCGAATACGTGGGTGTCTGGAGCAACAAAGCAGTCAAACTCTGGAAATGCTGGTGGCTCACCCTCGCCGAGATACGCAAAGATGATCCCAGCACGCTCCACCACGGGATAAGCTTTTTGCTTGATGCGCGTGCACAGCTTGCTGCCTACGGGCTCGGCAGGCGTTTGCAAGCAGTTGCCTTTGGCATCGAACAACCAGCCATGGAAAGGGCAGCGCAAGCCGCCATCTTCTAGGCGACCGAAAGACAAATCGGCACCGCGGTGAGGGCAATCACGGTCCAGCATGCCGAGCTCACCCTTTTCGTCGCGGAACAGGACAAAGTCCTGCCCCAGCACCTTAACGGCACGGATGGGGCGCTCGCCTTCGAGCTCTTCTTTCAATGCAACGGGCTGCCAGTAACGGCGCAACAGCTTGCCAGCAGGTGCTTGAGGGCCAACACGGGTGATGAAATCGTTCTGTTCTGCGCTAATCATGGGGGCAAATCCTTCAGGGAAATGTGATGCACGCAACTGCATGCAATCGTTGTGCCAGCCCTGTTTTTCTCAGAAAGACACTGCGGAAAGTACCCGTAGATTCCCTAAAAGGTGCAGCTATGCACCCATGTATTGCACAAAATTTCTAC